>JACPDC010000153.1 GCA_016184235.1 Deltaproteobacteria bacterium
ATTACCCGACACGGTAAGGCCGCCGGTATCCTGATCGGTTTTGCGTCAGAAGACGATTGGTTTGACTACCGGCTGGAGAACGACCCAAGGTTTACCCGTCGTATCGAGGCCGCACGTGCAAGTCTGCGCGCTGGACATGGAATTCGGTTCGAGGACCTTGAAGAGCTTGACCACAACGGGTCTAACCAACGCGCTGCAGCGGGTGCCCGCCATGGTCGTGCGCGGTCGAAGCGTCCCGGGCCGGCTGGCCGTGGGCACCGTTGATCGCTAACCGTTATACCGCTGGAGAGTTTCGAGCTGCAAGGGGAGAATGTGCCAGTGGGTTACAACCTTGAGTGGGACCCCGATAAGGCAGAGGAGAATCTCAGCAAACTATGAAGAAGAGTAGGGCGAAAGCCCGGCCGCTTGGGTCTGACAAAGATACTATGCGGCCCGAGTACGATTTTTCCAAGGCGGTTCGCGGCGCCACCGCGGCGCGGTACGCGGAAGGCACTAACGTTGTTCTCCTCGATCCAGATGTCGCAGAAATCTTTCCTAACGCTCGTGCAGTGAACGAGGCCTTGCGTACGATTTCCCGCCTGACGGGCAAGGCATCGCGACAGCGGCCTCGCAAGCGTACGGCATAACGCACCTCTCACCCACAGCGATAATCACCGAGCCAACGAACGCGAGAGCCTTTTCTTCGGCGCGCGTTGTAGTCGGATGAGTTTCGACACGGGCACGCCGATTGATCCGATATTTTTGCGCAGGCGATCCATCCGCTTGACTAAGACCTTGTTTGCCTCTCGCTTTCGCGCCGTCAATCGTCTCTTGCTTCCAAACTTTCGCATCACGTGCTACTAATTGTAGCTGCATGCCCTCCCACAGTGCAAGACAAAACCGTTCTTTTTGACCATGACGAAAGAAAAAGCACCCTCTATCAAGGTTCCTCTTCTCGACCTCAAGGCGCAGTATCAAAGGATAGGCGCCGAGATCCGCCGGGCGATCGACGAGGTGCTCGAGTCGCAGCAGTTTATCCTGGGAAAAACAGTGCGGAGATTCGAAGAGGAGGCGGCGGCGCATCTCGGATGCCGCCATGCCGTCGGGGTTGCCTCGGGAAGCGACGCGCTGCTGCTCTCTCTGATGGCTCTGGGAATAGGCCCCGGCGACGCGGTCATCGTCCCGCCCTTTACTTTTTTCTCCACGGTGTCGTGCATCACCCGGCTCGGCGCAACTCCCATCTTTGTCGACATCGGCCCGCAAAGCTGCCTGATGGACGAAAAAAAAGTCGAGGCCCTGCTCGCGGAGCGCTGCAAGCCCGCCCCGGATGGACAGGGGCTCACAGAGTCCCGGAGCGGGCGCCGCATCAAGGCGATCCTGCCCGTCCATCTCTTCGGTCAATCCTGCCTTATGGCGCCGCTCGTCACCCTTGCCCAAAGGTATCGCCTGCGCATAATCGAAGATGTCGCCCAGGCCTTTGGCGCGCGCGCGCCGCTTCCCCGGGGCGAGGCCAAATACGCCGGCGCCATCGGAGACTTCGGCGGCTTTTCCTTCTTTCCAACCAAAACCCTGGGAGCGATGGGCGACGGCGGGCTCGTTGCCACGAACCGGCAGGATTGGGCGGAAAAGATCAGGATTCTCAGGCACCACGGAGAGAGTTCCAAATACCGCCACGAGGCCATCGGCCTCAACTCGCGCCTGGATGAGATTCAGGCTGCCGTTTTATCTGTAAAGCTGCGCCATCTCGATCAATGGGTCGGCGAACGGATCGAGCGAGCCCGCCTCTACCTGGAGCTCTTTTCCGCAACGGGCCTTTTGGGCGACCGGATCCTGAGAGTGCCGACACCAGACGCAGGGAGGTCGCACGTCTTTAACTACTACGTCATCCATGTCCAGGAGCGGGACGGGCTGAAAAATTTTTTGTCGCAGCAGGGAATTCAGACCGAGGTCTATTATCCTGCACCTGCAGCCCTGCTTTGTCTCTCTCGGCCACCAGCCGGGAGATTTTCCCAACTCCGAGCTGGCCGCCGCCCAGGCCCTCGCCCTTCCTATCTATCCGGAGCTCGCACTCGAGCAGCAAGAGTTCGTGGTTGAGGCGATCAAAGACTTTTACCGCCAATAGCTCCACTTTACGGTCCCAGTCCCATATGGTAGACAAACAAGGGGACGGGAACCTTTTGCGCGGAGCGCCCGACGGGTTCTTTGAACAAAAGGTTCCCGTCCCCCTCAGTCTATTAGGAATACGGATATGGCCAAGGCCCTGAAGGAAGATCGCGCAGCCGCCGAGCCAACGGCAAGGACCAGCTACGAGAGGTGGGTGGAGTCCGAGGGTATTCCGGTTATCAAGACTTTCTTCGTTGACGATATCCGCAACGTAAGACTGGAATGGTGGGGGCGCAAGGGCGGCTATGGCGCCTTTCTCCAGATGGAAGGGGCGGGCCAAGTCAACAACTGTTACGTGTGCGAGATCCCGCCGGGAAAGAGCTTAAAGCCCCAAAGGCATCTCTTCGAGGAGACCATCTACATTGTCAGCGGGCAGGGCGCCACCGCCGTATGGAACCATAAAGATAGAAAGCAGACCTTCGAGTGGCAGGCCGGCTCCCTCTTCTCCCCGCCGATCAACTCCTGGCACCAGCACTTCAACGGCAGCGGCGACAAGCCGGTGCGCTACCTGGCGGTCACCACCGCCCCGACCATGATCAACCTGCTGCACAATCTGGACTTCGTCTTCGACAACGACTTCGCCTTTGACGACCGCTTCGACGCCAGGGACGGCTACTTCAACGGCCAGGGGCTCCTCTACGGCGGGGAATATCAAGGCTTCAAGTTTGCCGGCAACGTCTGGGAGACTAACTTCGTGCCCGACGTGCGCACGTTCAAACTGATGGACTACGGCGAGCGCGGCGCCGGAGGGCAGAACATCAAGTTCGAGCTGTCGGAGAACACCACGGCCTGTCACATCTCGGAGTTCCCGGTCGGCACCTACAAAAAGGCGCATCGCCACGGCGCCGGGGCGCATGTCATCATCTTGGGCGGCGAAGGCTACTCTCTGATCTGGCCGGACGGGGAGCCGATCCAGAAATACGATTGGCATGAGGGCAGCATGGTGGTGCCGCCGGACAGGTGGTGGCATCAGCACTTCAACACGGGCAGGACACCGGCCCGCTACCTCGCGCTCAGGGCCTTCGGCAGCAAGAAGTACCGGGGCGTCGGCAAACATTACAAGGGGGCCGTAGACCGGAGCAAGGGCGGCGACCAGATCGGCTACGAGGAGGAGGAGCCGATAGTGCGAAGGCTGTTTGAGGAGGCGCTGGCCCTGAGCGGGGTCGAGAGCCAGATGGCAAGGCACTATCAAAAAAATCCATGAAAGAAGCAATCACCAGGGCCTTTGAAGAGAGCATCCAGGCAAAAAGAGCTTTCCTCAAGGAGAATCTCAGCACGCTGATGAGCGCCATCGACGCGGTCGCCGAGGCATTCCTGCGCGGCAACAAATTCCTGATCTTCGGCAACGGCGGCAGCGCCGCGGACGCGCAGCACATCGCCGCCGAATTCGTCAACCGCTTCCGTATCGAAAGGCCGCCGCTGCCGGCGCTGGCGCTCACGACCGACACCTCGGCCATCACGAGCATCGCCAACGACTACGACTATAAAGAGATCTTCTCGAAGCAGGTCAAGGCGCTGGGCAAGGAGGGGGATGTGGCCCTGGCCATTTCTACGAGCGGCAACGCCGCCAATGTCCTGGCGGCGATCGAGGTCTGCAAGAAGCTCAAGATCGCCACCATAGGGCTCACCGGCGGCGACGGGGGAAAGATGGCGCGGCAAGTGGACTACCTGCTGCGCGTCTCTGAAGGCAAGAACACGGCGCGCATCCAGGAGACCCACATCCTGGTCGGCCACGTTATCTGCGAGCTGGTGGACCAGAAGCTCTTCTCCGCCTGAGTTCGAGAAGCTTCATCCGGCAATGGCGAAAAGAACCTTCAGGCCTCTAGATCTTTCCCGGGTCAAAACCTATCCGCTGAAAAAGCGCTTCAGCAAGGTTCGCCAGGCTCTCTTAGGGAAAACGCACCGCAAGGGGGCGCGGCTCCGCTCCTTCCTCGGCGGGCTGCCCGATATCCTGGCGGCGCAAAACTTGAAAGAGATCGCCCGCAGGGTGGCGGCGGCGAAGCGCCGCCGCAAGACCATCCTCCTGGGGATGGGCGCGCACCCGATCAAAGTCGGGTTGAGCCCTCTGATCATTGACTTCATGGAGCGCGGCATCATCAGCGCTGTGGCGATGAATGGCGCCGGCATCGTCCACGACTTCGAGCTGGCGTTTATGGGCGAGACCTCGGAAGATGTCGCCGCGAGCCTTAAAGATGGCAGCTTCGGCATGGCGGCGGAGACCGCTTCGTTTTTAAACCGAGCCATTACTAAGGGCTATGACCGAGAGCAGGGATTGGGCGCGGCGGTCGGCGAGGCGATTTTGAAAGCCCGCCTGCCGTATGATCGTTTGAGCATCCTGGCCAGCGGAGCGAGGCTGGGAGTCCCGGTTACGGTTCATGTCGGCGTCGGCACGGACATCATTCACATGCATCCCACGGCCGATGGCAAAGCTCTGGGGGAGGGGAGCCTCAAGGATTTCCGCGCGCTTGCCTCGGTGGTGGCGACGCTGCGGGGCGGAGTCTTTGTCAATCTCGGCTCCGCGGTGATCCTGCCGGAAGTATTCCTCAAGGCCTTGAGTCTCGCCCGCAACCTGGGCCATCCGGTGAGAAACCTCACCACCGTCAACCTCGACTTCCTGCCCCACTACCGCCCCCTTACCAACGTGGTCACACGCCCTACTCTGGAGAGCGGCAAGGGATACCATCTCACCGGCCACATGGAGATCATGGTCCCGCTCTTGTTCGCGGCGATTCTAGAAGAGCTGTAAAAGAAGGCAATAGGCGGTAGGCAATAGGCATTAGTTTTCGGTCAGGCTCTTGGCACGTCAGGCCCTCCGAGGGGAGCGCGAATGAGGCTGCGGACGTAGGAGTAGAGAGATTCGGTTAAAGCACTGGCCCATCGGCCGCAGCCGAAGGCGCGTTCCCCGAAGGAGGGCCAAGAAACCAAGTTCTGAAATGGCTACTTCCCGTCGAGAGTTGATGCAGGTCTACCACCGCCTCCATCGCCACTACGGCGATCTTAGCTGGTGGCCGGGGGACACGCCACTGGAAGTCTCCGTAGGTGCGATCCTGACGCAAAATACCGCCTGGACCAATGTCGAAAAAGCTATTAAGCGGCTGAAAGAAGCACGCTCTTTGAGCGTCGCCGCGCTGGGGCGCATGACTCACGGGCGCCTTGCCCTGCTTATCAAGTCGGCAGGCTACT
>JACPDC010000154.1 GCA_016184235.1 Deltaproteobacteria bacterium
GCGCTCATTGCGACTCGCCCAGTACCGCCAGAATCTTCTGCTCGATCTCGCTGCGCCGCTCCTCCCCGGCATCGGGTTTGAGCCGCGCCTCGAACGCGATCCGCGCCGGCCGATGAAAGACGAGAATGCGGTCGCCGACCTGCATCGCCTCCTTGATCGAGTGCGTGATGAAGACCGCGGTCTTGCCGTTCTGCCGAACCAGCCGGATGAAC
Source organism: Deltaproteobacteria bacterium (assembly GCA_016184235.1). Classification (GTDB taxonomy): domain Bacteria; phylum Desulfobacterota; class Binatia; order UBA9968; family UBA9968; genus UBA9968. Next base: position 213 of record JACPDC010000154.1, read on the forward strand.
TCCTCCCGCAGGTCGCGTGCCGTCATCTCGTCGAGCGCGGAGAACGGCTCGTCGCACAGCAGGATTTGCGGATCAACCGCGAAGGCCCGCGAGATCGACACGCGCTGGCGCATGCCGCCGGACAGCGCGTGCGGATAATCGTTCTCGTGGCCGGCAAGCCCGAGCCGCGTGAGCCAGTCTCCGGCGATCTTTTCCGCCTGCTGCCGGTCGGTGTGCAGGATCTCCAGACCGAGCAAGACATTGTCGAGCGCCGTGCGCCACGGCATCAGCCGGTCGCCTTGGAAGACGATGCCGATCTTGCCGCGAAAGAAATCGAACTCGCGGAACGGATCGTGCCCGACCACCGTCACCCGGCCGCTCGTCGGCTCGATCAGGCCCGCCACCAAGTTGAACATGGTCGACTTGCCGCACCCGGTCTTGCCGACCACGGCCGCGATCTCGCCCGGGTGGATCTCGAAGGACAGGCGGTCCACGGCGAGGAGGTCGCCGCGGCGGTCGGGCCGGCGGAACGCCTTGGTGACATCCTCGAGGTGAATGATGGGACCGACAGAAGTCACGCTCTCACATTGCCCGTTCCGAGACCGCACGGTAGCGCAGCAGCCAGGTCTCGATCGCCGCGACCGTCTGCTGCACGATCAGCACGAATAGCACCAGCTGCAGCGTCCAGGCGATGGCGCCGGACATGTCGAACAGTTGCTGCTGGCGCAGCAACTGGTAACCGACGCCGCCGGTCGCGCCGACGAGTTCGGCAACCACGACGACGCGGGCGCCGTTGCCAAGATTGACCTTCCACGCGGTCAGGATGCCGGGGATGATCGTCGGCAGGATCAGCACGCGGAACAGCGTCCATCGGCTCGGCCGGAACGACATTGTCATTTCGAACAGATCCTTCGACATGGAGCGGAAAGCGTCGAGGATCTGGAAGGTAAAAGCCGGCAGCGAGGTCATCGCCATGATGAAGAAGATGCGAAACTCGATGCCGTGGAACCAGATGATGGCAATCACCACCCAGGAGAGCGCGGGGATTCCCTGCAGGAACCCGAGCACCGGCGTAACGTAGCTTTCGATGCGCGGCGAGCGGCCGATCACCATCGCCATCACGCAACCCAGCACGAACGCCCCCAAGAGACCGGCGAAAATCCTGAGCGCCGTACGGAGCACCTCGACGAGCAGCGGCCCGGTGATGACGATATCGACGACCCGCCAGACAATGTCTTGCACCGGCGGAAACAGGTAAGGGGGAAAGAACCGCGAGGCGATCTGCCAGAGGACCGCGAGCGCGAGCGTGCTCGCGCCCGCCTGCAGCGCCCGGACGACGCGCGGATTGCGGATCATTGGACCGGCTTATCGTAGACCGTCGCGCTCGACGGCAGTGAGGGGAAGTAGCCGGCGTCGATGCCGGCCCTGTAGACGGCCTCGATTTCCTTGCGAACCTCGCCGGCGCCGGCGAGGCTGATGCCGAGACGATCGTTGCTGCGGATCAGCGAGGCCATCGCTTTGACATCGTCAGCTTTCGCGGCGGGCGCGACGAGCGGCGCGGCCTCGTCGGGATTCTTGAGAATCCATTCGGCCGCCGCCTTGTAGGTGGCGTAGAGCTTGGCGATTACTTTCGGGTTCTGAGCCGTCCAATCGGCGTGGGCGGCGACGCCCAGATAGGGAATGCGGCTGCCGCCGGCGAACGATTTCCATGTCTTGCCCATGCCGGTATCGAGCGTGCGGATGTCCGGCTTTTTCGCCTTCAGCAGGGTGTAGGCCGGTTCCCAGAGCTGCACTGCGTCGGCGCGATCCGCCAGCGCGTAGCTGACCAGACCCGCCGGCGCCGTGTTTACCACCTTGATTTTCGATGTGTCGACGCCGAGTTTCTTCGCAAAGAACTCGAACATCACGTAGTTGGTGGTGGCGCGCGAAGCGGCCAGTTGCTTGCCTTCGAGATCCTTGAGCGTCTTCACCTCCGGCCGCGAGGTCACGACCGCACCCCAGAAGTCGAACAGGTTGAACAGGTACCGCACCTTGACCCCGCGGCTGTCGGCAAGCCCGATGGTGAGCAGCGCGGCGCTGCCGCCGACCTTGAACTCGCCGGAGTTGAACTGCGCGGTGTAGGCGTCGGGCGTACGCTCCTGGAACGTGACGTGGAGCCCGTTGGCCTCGTCAAGCTTCTTCGCCTTGATGACCGGCGGCATGAACGCGCCGAGCGACGGCGGGCTGAACACGACGATCGTGATCTTGTCAACGGCCTGCGCGCGCGCCTCAGGGGACGAGCCGAGAACCAGCGCCACGGCAGTCAGCAAAAGCGCTGGCAACCGGCCGAACAGATGTGACATCATTCTATCCTCCTTTGGTCGCTTTCATCATCCGATGCGCAACAGCTTGACGGCAAGCCCGCCTATTTCCCCCACAGGCTCTTGATGAAGCCGGAGTCCTCCAGCTCTTTTACAAAGCGCAGGTCGACAAAGTCCTTGGCGTTGGCCTGAGCCGCCTTCGGATTGGTCAAGGCCACATCCTGGAGTATCGTCTGATACCCTTCTACCGGAGGATAGGGCGCCCGGGGGGTAAATTGGACGTGATAGTTCCACGATTCCTCGAGCACCTTGCGGTCGTTTACCCGGGAGTATTTCTGCATGATCTTCAAGGCATCCTCTTTATGTGTGGCGTAATAATGGATTGCCTCGACGTAGGCCCTCATATACCGGCGCACCGTGTCGGGGCGCTCTCTGATAAGCCTTGCCGAGGTGTAGACGCCGTTTTGCGGAAAGGGGATCTGGAGCTTGGCCATATCGACGATCATCGGGTAGCCGAGCTTTTCAGCCATCGCCTTGCCCGCCTCCGTCACCACGGTAAAGTTGACAATCCCTTTCTGCAGCGCCACCATCCGGTCGATCGAGCCGCCGATCACCCGCAGGTTCACGTCCTTCAGGGGATCCATTCCCATCTTCTTCAGCGCCACTCTGAGCGCGAACTCGGCGGTGGTTCCGGCGATGTGATTGCCGCCTATTTTTCCCCTCAGATCCTCGGGCTTTTTGATGCTCGGCTGCGCGACCAGATAATACGGCAGCACGTTGATGTTGCCTGCGATGGCTATTACGTCCCCTCCGGCCAGGCGCGCCGATGTCAGGCCCGGCCCTCCTCCCTCTCCAATCGGGATTTCTCCCGCAAGAATCGCTTGAATCCCACGGACGCTGCCTGAGATGTAGATCACTAAGGCATCGAGTCCGTGTTTCTCGAATAGACGGGCGTCTTTAGCCACCCAAATCGTGGCCGAAGACGACGGCGCCGGCGAGATGTA
>JACPDC010000155.1 GCA_016184235.1 Deltaproteobacteria bacterium
GAGGGGTTGAGCGAGGCCGTTGAGCTCCTCAACTCTTCTCAGGCCCAACTGCAGGAGGCGACTGCGGTCCTGCGGCGTTATACCGGAAAGATCCAATTCGACCCCGGCGCTCTCGAACAACTGGAGGACAGGCTCGCGGAAGTCAATCGCCTGAAGCGAAAGTACGGTGGCGCCGTTGACGATATTCTAAAGACCAAGGAGAAGATAGAAGAAGAACTCAAGGCCCTGGACCGCGGGGAGGAGGAAATCCCTTTGCTCGAGCGCGCGTTTGAGGAGGCGCGCCGCTCCGCCTGGCAATCGGCAGAGGCCCTTTCCACCGAGCGCAAGCGGATCGCCAAGAGGTTCAAGAGAGAGATGGAGAAAGAGGTTGAAGGTTTGGGAATGGCGGCGACCGCTTTTGACGTCCGCTTCCTCAAGGAGGAAAAGGAAGGAGACGAGCCGCCATTTTCGGTCGGCGGCAAAAGAATAACCGAGCAGGGGATGGACCGGGTCGAGTTTTATTTTTCTCCGAATCCCGGAGAAGAGGTCAAGCCCCTGGCCAAAATCGCCTCCGGCGGCGAGCTCTCGCGTCTCATGCTGGCGATCAAATCTCTGGTTTTGAACCGGGGGGATATCCCGACCCTGCTCTTCGACGAAGTGGATGCCGGTATCGGCGGCCGGGTGGCCGAGATCGTCGGCAAAAAGCTCAAGAAAGTTGCCGCATCGCACCAGGTGATCTGCGTGACCCATCTGCCGCAGATAGCGGCCCTGGCCGACTCTCACTATGTCGTCGAGAAAGAGGTGATCAAGGGGAGAACCTTCACGACGGTGCGGAAGCTCAGCGACAAAGAAAGAATCGCCGAGGTGGCGCGTATGCTCGGCGGCGCGACAGTTACGGACAAGGCCCGGCGTCATGCCGAGGAGATGGTCAAAGGACAAGGATAACGGCTTGAGCAGCTTGAACCGTTTAAACTGTTTAAACCGTTCAAGACGTTTAAAGGGTTAAAGGGATCAAGGGTTGAAGGACTGACGGCCGATAGCTATTTGCCGGTGATTTGACTTTTTAAGATCTCTCTAGCATCTTGGATTGAAGAGTGGGGCCGTAGCTCAGTTGGGAGAGCGCTTGAATGGCATTCAAGAGGTCGTGGGTTCGACTCCCATCGGCTCCACCAAATTTTTGTTTTGCAAAAATTTAGAGCATTGGAGCATTAGACATTCGAACAATCATTAGACATTCGAACAATGGAGAATGCGACAATGCGGTCTACTGATCTATTGTTTTACTGCTCGCGTTCGTTCACACCCATGAGGCTCTTCGGGTATATCATTGCAGTTATCTTTTTTTCATCCTGCGCGCCTCAGGTCACTCGCTCTGCCTTTCTTTCCGAGAACGTCCATAAAATCAGCCAGGAAGGGATCAAGGAGGCTATGGGTCTCCCCACCTCCGCCAGCGTGCTTGACGACGGCAGGCACCTCTGGGTCTACAAGGTTGTGATGAAAGGCGCTCCGCCGAGGGTGAACCTTCCACCGCCGCCGGTTAGCTCCTATGGAGGCGGGCAGCCCGCGGCCTTTCCGAGAAGCAGCCAGCCCGAGTTGATCCCGGGAACCCCTGGCGGCTGCCGTCAGTACACGTTGACTTTCGATAGCTCCGGGGTTCTTCGGGAATTTTCTGAAGCCGACTGCTGACAAAGCGGGAAATTAATCAGTGAGGATGACCTTCCGGGGCCATCTGCCTGCGAATCAGAAGGGCCCCGGGCGAGAAAGATGCCGTTGACGAAAATCAACAGGTTTTCAACTTGAGGTGCTTTTCAATCGTGGTCTTAAAGCGGTAGGGGGTAGTGGGTTTGGTCAGGAAATCCGATATGCCGGCCTTTTCTCCCTCGTCTCTAAAGGTGTCTTCTGGCCACGCGGTGTGAGCGATGACAGGGATGTTGGCGGTCGAGGGATTTTGTTTCAATTTTTGGGTTGCCTGGATGCCGTTGATCCCGGGGAGCCCGAGGTCCATGACGATCACCTCGGGATGATGCGCTTCGGCCTTCTCGATCCCCTCTTCTCCGGTGGTCGCCTCAATAACGTCATAGCCCATCGCCTTCAACTGGATGGTGAGGACCTCCAGGGAATCTAGGTGGTCTTCAACGATAAGGACTCTCGTCGACATAACTATTCCCCCCTTAGCTGGCTCGCGGAGTGCAGCCTGCGAGGTCCGCGGTTCTCAAATCGAGGTGAAGGTAAATTTGCCATGTGCTCGAATCTCCATCCGAGCAGTAACTGCATCATTCTCAGCAGCTCTTCCTTGACTACCGGCCTGTGGAGAAGCAGATCCGCCCCGGCCGAAATGCCTTTGACGCGCTCTAAAGACAAATAGCCGGATAAAATAAGTATGGCCGGAATGTCGTTGTTCTGTGACGGGGATTCCCTCAAGATACGGCAAAGCTCGAAGCCGTCTGTCTTCCCCTTCAGGCAGCTGTCCAGGATGGCCAAGTCAATCGCCTCGCGTTGCAGCCGGTTCAAGGCCGATACCGCATCAGTTGCCGCGACGATCTCCAGGGGGAAGGGGAAGCTCGATAAATGGCCCGAAAGGGACCTCACGTTGCTGCTAAAGCTCTCAACAACCAAAATTCGAGAGGTCGCCTGCTCCATATCCTTATCCTTCCCTTTTCCTTGGCAAAGTTTGTCAGTTTGACAAAAAAGTACCAAATGGCGTCAGTAGAATAATTGTTTTTTCGACCTTTTTTTTGGAACTCCTGTATTTTTAAGGTCGCAGCAAGTTCCATGCCAATTTTTGTCATTCACTGCTTACGGCTATTAAAGCTGGAGCATTGCGGGTTTTGGCCGGGGGCTGTGGGAGGGGTTTGAAGAGCCACCCCGTTTATGCTATAGAATTTGATAGAATTTAAAGGAAAACGCTATGAAAGAAGCCATCCATCCAGAATACAAAAAGGCCACGATTACCTGTGCCTGCGGCCATGTGGTTGAGACGCGGTCGACGGTTCAGAGTATCCACGTGGAGATTTGTTCCCAGTGCCACCCTTTCTTTACCGGCAAGCAGAAGCTTGTCGATTCAGCGGGCCGGGTAGAGAAGTTCAAGAGGAAATACGGGATCAAGAATTGATCTCACCGGAGGGTTTGAGGCTGGATGTGATCCATTAGGTCTCGGATGAGAGAAAGGGCAAAGGGCAGTGGACACCCTTTGCCCTTTTTTATTTATGGAACATGGCGGTAAGAGTATGTTGGACAAACTGGCAGAGGTCGAGAAGCGATATCAGCATTTGGAAAACCTGCTGAGCGATCCCCAACTTGTGGGCAAGCAGAGGGAGTACTCCAAGGTGGCGAAGGAGCGTGCCGAGCTTGAGGAGATCGTCGCCTGCTATCGGGAGTGGAAGAAGAACGAACAAGAAATTCAGGGAAACCGCGAGCTGCTCGACGAAAGGGACGAGGGGATAAGAGAGCTGGCAAAGGAGGAATTGTCCGTTCTTCGAGGACGGAAAGACGAACTCGAGGAGCGGCTTAGATTTCTCATTCTTCCGAAAGATCCCAACGACAGCAAGAACGTGATCCTGGAGATCAGGGCGGGGACCGGAGGAGAGGAGGCGGCTCTTTTCGCGGCTTCTCTATTCCGCATGTACAGCCGCTACGCCGAGTCCCGGGGTTGGAGAGTCGAGCTGATGAACACCAATCCCACGGGCTTGGGCGGCTTCAAAGAAGTCATCGCGCTGGTCGAGGGAAGGGGGGCGTACAGCCGCTTGAAATTCGAGGGCGGGGTTCATCGGGTGCAGCGGGTGCCCGTCACCGAAGGCTCGGGCCGCATCCATACCTCGGCGGTGACCGTGGCCGTATTGGCGGAGGCCGATGAAGTAGAGGTCGAGATCGATCCCAAGGAACTGCGCATCGATGTATTTCGCTCCTCCGGGCCCGGCGGGCAAAGCGTCAACACTACGGACTCGGCGGTCCGGGTGACCCATATTCCTACGGGCTTGGTGGTCTCCTGTCAGGACGAGAAGTCGCAGCACAAGAACAGGGCAAAGGCGCTCAAGGTTCTCAGGGCGCGTCTGCTGGAGAAGAGGGAGGAAGAGCGGAGGTCCGAGATCGCGGCGACTCGGAAACTTATGGTCGGCAGCGGGGATCGCAGTGAACGTATCCGCACCTATAACTTTCCGCAGGGAAGGGTGACGGATCACAGGATCAATTTCACCCTCTATAAGCTCGACCGTGTCATGGAGGGGGCGCTGGACGAGTTGCTCGACGCGTTGACCACGCACTACCAGGCGGAAGCGCTGCAGGCAACGGGGTGAGAGAGCAATGGAACAGTGGAACAATAGATCACCCACTCCATTTTCTGCCGCCAGCAAGGCGGTAACCGTTCGCCGCGCTCTCCAGGAAGGAGCGGAGTTTCTGTCCCGGGCGGGCATCGAAAGCGCGCGCCTCGACGCGGAGTTGCTTCTGGGTAAGGCCGTCGGACGCGCGCGGGAGGCTCTCTACCGCGATTATCAGGTGATCCTGGTCGCCGGAGAGCAGCGGGTCTATGAGTCTCTGCTGGAGCGGCGCGCAAGGGGTGAGCCGCTCGCTTATATCACCGGGGAGCGGGAGTTTTGGTCGCTGCCGTTTTACGTGACTTC
>JACPDC010000156.1 GCA_016184235.1 Deltaproteobacteria bacterium
TATCCCGAGGATCTATTTGTTATCCAGACGCGCATGTACGCCACCTATCACATGCAGGATCCGCAGGTTTTCTATAATAAGGAGGACCTGCTGAGCATCCCGCGTAAGGCAGTGGACGGGCAGGACCGGGAGATGGAGCCCTATTATACGATCATGCGGCTTCCCGGAGAAAAAAAGGAGGAGTTTGTCCTTCTCCTCCCGTTTACGCCCAACAAGAAGGACAATATGCGGGCGTGGCTGGCGGCGCGCAGCGATCCGCCCAATTACGGCAAGCTCACTGCCCTGGACTTTCCCAAGGCGAAACTGGTCTACGGACCGAAACAGATCGATGCCCGGATCGATCAAGACGCCTTCATCTCCCAACAGCTCAGCCTCTGGAGCCAAAGGGGCTCACAAGTGATTCGGGGAAGCATGTTAGCCATTCCCATTGAACAGTCTCTGCTCTATGTCCAGCCGCTTTATCTGGCGGCGGAGAAGGGGTCGCTTCCTGAGCTAAAGAGAGTCATCGTGGCCTTCGGCAATCAGGTCGCTATGGAGGAAAACCTGGAGCTTGCTCTCCAACGCATTTTCGGTGGTCGGGCCGCGCCGGTAACGGCTCAAGCGGGCCAGGTGAGCGCGTCCCCCGGGGTCGCGGGAGCGGACAAGAGCCTGGCTCGCCGAGCCATGGAACATTACACGCGCTCTCAAGAGTACCTGCGCCAGGGGAATTTGGCGGGATTCGGCGAGGAGCTGAAGAAACTCGAAGCGCTGCTCAGAGAGATGCAGAAGCGGCCATAAAGTCGGACCGGTGGCAGGATAAGCACGCCATGATCCGGGTGGACAATCTTAGAAAATCATTCCGGACCAAGGAGGGCGGGGTAGACGCCCTTGCGGGGATAAGTTTCGAAGTCCGGCAGGGAAGCTTCTTTACGCTGCTGGGCCCGTCGGGCTGCGGCAAGACCACCACGCTGCGCTGCGTTGCCGGATTGGAGCGTCCGGATGACGGGGAAATCGTCATCGGCGATCGTAGAGTATTTTCTTTCCGGGAGCGGCTCTTCGTTCCCGGCAACAAGCGGGATATCGGGATGGTTTTCCAGTCCTATGCGATCTGGCCCCATATGACCGTCTTTAAGAATGTCGCTTACCCGCTGAAGGCCAGGTACCGTCCGCGCGCTGAGATTCGGGAGAAGGTCGACAAGGCGCTCCAGCTGGTCGGCCTGGACGCGCTTGGGGATCGTCTGGCGCCGCGCCTTTCCGGCGGGCAACAGCAGCGCGTGGCGCTGGCGCGCGCCCTGGTCGGCGAGCCGCAGGTGTTGCTTCTCGACGAGCCGCTGAGCAACCTGGACGCAAAGCTGAGGAACCAGATGCGCTGGGAGCTCAAAGAGCTGCAGAATCGTCTCGGGACGACGACCCTGTACGTTACCCACGACCAGGTGGAGGCGCTGGCGATCTCGGATCAAATCGCCCTTATGAATAGAGGAAGGATTATTCAGGTCGGCACCCCGCAGGAGATCTACGGCAATCCGGTAAACGAGTTTGCCGCTGACTTTATCGGCGCCGCCAATATCGTGCCGGGCGAAGTGCTGGAACCTCCGGACGCGCAGGGGCTGGCCAGAGTCCGCACGCCTCTCGGCGAGCTCAGGGCGACGCAGAAGGGACCTCTCCGGCCCCCGGGGCAGCGCGTGCTCGTCGCCTTCAGGCCCGAGGAGGTCTCTATCTCTACCGAGGCGGGCTCGGCGCCGGACGAAAACCTTCTGCGAGGAGAGATCCAGGGATTTACCTATCTTGGCGAGTCCACTGAATTCCAGGTGCTCGTGGGCGACCGGAAGATTCAGGCCAAGGGTGAGCCTGCTCAGGCGCTCCGGCGCGGCGCCTCGGTCTATCTCCGTATTCCCGTTGGCGATTGCCTGCTGATCCGGCAGGGTGAAGTATAGCAGGACGTTAGGTTTCAAACGAAGCTCCAATCCTATCCTGCCTCTCCCTTCCTCTAAGCAGACGCCCATTGTGGCTAGCCTTTCTGTTTGAAAGAGATTTTTAAAGATCCGCGAGCTTCGTAAGAAACCAGCCAAATTCTTTCTTTTTGCCGGTTAGCCGGCTTGACTAATAACTTGACTTATACTTGACTGATGCTTGACTAATCTGTAAGCTGGCATCATGGCCTATCAGCCCCTTTTTACTATCAGTCCGGTTCTGCTCGGGACGATCGAGGAGATCGTTGCGTTGAGGGAGAAAATCCTTTCGGCAACTGTTCAAGTTGCCTGGATTCCAACGCTCCAGAAAGACAGCCGGGTCCGGAACACGCATAGTTCCACGGCTATCGAGGGCAACCCGTTGACATTGGAACAGGTGCGGGCGCTTGAGGAAGGGCAACCGCTAATGGCGGTAACTGAGCGTTCTCGCCGAGAGGTTCTCAATTACCTTGCTGGGCTTCGCTTTATGGAAAAGCGAGTAAATAAGAAGCCCATCACGCATGAGGATATATTGAAGCTCCACGCGATCATCGGAGGCATGGTGATGGATCAGGGTAGGGCCGGGCGGTATCGAGACATCCGGGTGAGGGTGGGTCGTTATCTCCCCCCGCCTCCGGAACAGGTCTCCGGCCTCATGTCGGAATTGCTGGGTTGGTGGAATGAAGAGGCCTCTAAATGGTCTCCAGTCGTGACCTCTGCCATCATCCACTATCGGTTTGAGGAAATTCATCCCTTTGCAGATGGCAACGGACGCACGGGGCGCACGCTGGCCCTATGGGAGCTTTATCGCCGCGGGTTTGACACGCACCACATCTTTTCGGTGGATGAGTTTTACTGGGAGAATCGCCCCCGGTACTACGAATCGCTGGATGCAGTTCGAAAAGCGGGAGGTGACTTGACTGGCTGGCTCGAATACACGGCGGAAGGTCTTCGGCTTACGCTCGAAAAAGTATGGTCCCGAGTGCAGCGGCTGGTGGCGGAATCCGGGTCAAAGAGAATCGTCTTGCGACCGAGGCAAGAAAAACTCCTGAATATGCTAAGGGATCATGCAAGCCTCACACCGCGGCAGATATGGAAGGGACTTGGCGTCTCCAGACAGGGGGCGATGGGCCTTTTGAAGCCTTTGATCGAGACGGGTCTGGTCCAGCGGGTTGGCACAAAGAAATCAGGGCGATATATGCTTGTGTAAGCAATGCCGCGGACGGTCAAGAATAACCCCACGACGGCAAGTGCGCCGCACCATTGTCTAAGGAATCCGCAGTGGTATAGGATGGCAAGCAATGGGCGCGGTTTATGTCGCGGGAGTGGGGATGACGAAGTTCGGCAGGAGCCCTCAGACTCTCACCGAGCTTTGCTGCGAGGCGGCGAGCCGCGCGCTCTCCGATTCCTCGATTCAAGAAGTAGAGGCCCTCTATCTCGGCGTGATGAATCCCGAGGAGTTCACGGGCGATAGCAATATCGCCTCCCGGATCGCCGAGGCCCTGGGGCTGACCGGCCTGCCCGCGCTCAGGATAGAGACCGCCGGCGCTACCATGCCCGCCCTGGCCGCCATGATCACGGAAAGATACCGCAAGCGATACCGTCTCTCTCCTGCCCGCCTCGAGCGGCTGCTGTGCCGCGTGGCGATGAAAAATCACTTAAACGGCGCCCGCAACCCCTGCGCGCAGTTCCAGCAGGCGATTACCGAACAGAACTACTTTTCCAGCAAGTTTGTTTCCACGCCGCTCCGGCTTTATGATTGCTCCCCGATTACCGACGGAGCGGCGGCGGCGATATTGACTTCAGAAAAGACGGATGTATCCGTTTCCGGTGTCGGTCAAGGGACCGGACCCGTGAGTCTCAGAGAGCGCGACTCCTTTACCTCCTTCCGGGCCACGCAGATGGCGGCGGCCAGGGCCTACCGCATGGCCGGGATCTCGCCCAAGGAGATCGATTTTGCCGAAGTCCATGATGCCTTTACCTCCTTTGAGATCATCAGCACCGAGGATCTGGGATTTTTCCCCGCGGGACGGGGGGGTGATGCCGTTGAGGAAGGTAAGACGGCGGTCGATGGCCCTCTACCGGTCAATCCCTCCGGGGGGTTGAAATCGCGGGGTCATCCTGTGGGGGCGAGCGGAGTGGCGCAGCTGGTTGAGGTCGTGCGGGGATTGAGGGGGAGCGCCGGGGTAAAGCTCAAGCGCGAGGCGAAGCGGGCCCTGGCCCAGAGCACCGGCGGACTGGGGACGAATAACTTCGTCACCATCGTCGAGCGCACGGACAGTCCCCTGATAAAAAATCTCCCGCTGCCGCCGTCTCCTGCGCCCGGGCGGAAGCGCCCCTCGATCAAGCGCTCCCAGCCGCCGGCTCTCAGCGAAGAGGGGCGCATCGAGACCTTTACTATTCTCTATGTCACGCCGGACGGCTTCCTGCCGCCGCTGGCCCTGGCGTTGATTCGAGACCGGCAGGGCTCTCTCTTCATGGCCCAAGGGGAAGACGT
>JACPDC010000157.1 GCA_016184235.1 Deltaproteobacteria bacterium
CGCCTGCGGCGCTTGAACCTTCCATCTTCTGCCCAAGACGGTAGCCTTGCCCGGCCGACTCAAGCTGTGGACGAAACCGGCTACGGCCTGGCTCCACGGTTTGGTGGAACCATAGAGGGCGACGGCCAGAGTGTCTAGGATACACGCCTTAGCGCGGGCGATCACCTCGGGCGGAATCTGGCTATAGCGCAGGTTAACCGCATAGCGGGCAAGACGCTTTGTCGCACCCAGTTTCATTGTGGGAACTTGCACCCGCGTCTTTCCACCCATGAGCGAGGGGATTTGCCGAGCGAGCCGAAAGCACCGAGTGTAAACGGTTCAAAGAACCCACAGACCCATTGCTTCCGGGAAGCGAGGCAAGTCCCCGAGCGAACCTACCGCACCACCTTGGCGCCGGCCTCTTTGAGTATCTCGCGCATTTGCACCGTCAGCTCGTCAAAGAATTTATTCATCTGAGGCCCCCTTGGCGAACCGGTCAAAGACCCCTTCCCAGTATTCCACGATGTCCTTGGAAATCCCCGGAGGCGCCACCACTCCCCGCGCCTGCGGTACCAGCGGGGCATTGATCCCTTGTTCTTTGGTCGTGGGGACATCAGGAAACGACGGCAGGCGCGTGTCCGTCAGGGAAGCGATGACCCGAAGATTTCCCGCCCGGACATGTTCGCGCGCTTCCTGTGGCTCTATCACCATCATCTCCACATTTCCTCCAAGGAGGTTTGCAATCCGCTCGCGGCCGCTCGCAAAAGAGATAAAGGTCCACTTGGCTCCCGTGGCCTTCTCAATCACCAGCCGCGTCAGGTTATCCCGACCGGTCACGGAGCCGCCGGACTGCCTGAGCTGACCCGGCCTTTTTTTCGCATCCTCGATGAAATCCTTAACCGTTTTATAGGGCGAGTCCGCCTTCACCGCGATCATGGCGGGCTCCAGGACCAGACGGGCGATGGGAGTCAAATCCTTGACCGTGACTTTGGCCTCCTTCCTGGTGAGCGGATTGGTGACCCAGACGCCGGTAAAAAAAGCGATCGTGTGGTCCTGGCCCTTTTTCTCCGCCAGGTAGGCCATCGCCACGGTGGGACCGCCGCCGCTCTTGTTGACGACCTGGAGACGTTGTGGAACAAGACCTTCCTTCTGAAGAAGATCGGCGATTGCCCGGGCAAAAATGTCCGAGCCCCCTCCCGGACCCGTGTGAACGACCGCCTCTACCGGCCTGGTCGGCGTCCAGGCAGGCACGGCTTGGGGCATAACTAAACCCCATCCCATCAGGGTGAACAAAACTCCGATCTCGCGCATCTTAGTTCTCATAGCAGCACCTCCTTGTTAGATTAGATACCCTCCTCTGCGGCTTTAAGCCTCCATGAGCGAATCTTTCCCGCCACGGGCATGAGCAAGATAACCACGGTCAAAAGGAGCAGCCCCGCAGACATGGGCCTCATGACGAGAATCGACAGGTGCCCCTGGGACATCATCAGCGCCTGACGCAGTGACTGCTCCAGCCGATCTCCCAGTACCAATCCCAAAACCAGCGGCGCCGCCGGAAAGTCGAGCTTGCGCATGAGAAAGCCAAGCAATCCAAAGACTCCGAGCATCCAGACATCAAAAAGGCTCTGGCTTACGCTATACACACCCACGATGGAGATCCCCAGAATGGCGGGAGCTAGCACGAAATAGGGCAGGCGCAGAATCTGGGCAAACAGGGGCACTAGAGGTAGATTTAAAATCAGCAGCATGATGTTGCCGACGTACATGCTGGCCACAAGCCCCCAGAAAAGCGCTGGATTCTCCTGGATTAAAAGAGGCCCTGGCCTGAACCCCCAAAGAATCAGGGCGGCCAGGAGCATGGCCGTGGTGGCCGAGCCGGGAATGCCCAGCGTCAATAGCGGCACCAGGGCTCCGCCGGTCTCGGAATTGTTGGCCGCCTCAGGGGCCGCCACGCCTTCCACCGCGCCAGTGCCGAATTTTTCCGGATGGCGCGAGAAGGCCTTTTCGACGCCATAAGAGAGAAACGAGGCGATGGTAGATCCCGCCCCGGGAAGGACCCCGATGAAAAATCCCACCACTGATCCATTGACAAAAGCGAAGCGGGAATCCTTCAGGTCCTGGAGACTGGGCAGGAGGTTGCGCAGCCCCTTGGGAACCTTGAAGAGCTCCGCGCCTGCCTGCGACTCCAGGTTGACCAAAACTTCGGCAACCGCGAAAACACCGATCGACACTACGATAAAATCGATGCCGTCGAGAAGCTCCATCATTCCAAAGGTGAACCTGGACTCGGCCGTAAAGATGTCCGTGCCCACGCTGGCGAGCCAAATGCCGAAGAGGGTCGCTATCAGTCCCTTGATCATCGACTTTCCAGCGAGAAAGACGACCATCGCCAGCCCCAGACACATCAGGCCAAAGTATTCCGGAGGGCCGAATCGGACCGCGAACCGAGCGACCGGGGGCGCGATCAGCATCAGACCCAAGACACCCACCGTTCCTGCGATAAACGAGGAGATGGCGGCGATTCCCAGGGCTGGGCCGGCGCGCCCCTGTCGCGCCATCTGATAGCCGTCGAGGCATGTGACCACCGAGGCCGATTCCCCCGGAACATTGAGCAGAATCGATGTCGTGGAGCCGCCATATTTCGAGCCGTAGTAGATCCCGGACAACATGATCATGGCCGTGGTGGGATCCAGCCTAAAGGTAAGGGGAAGGAGCATGGCGATCGTCGCCGGCGACCCTAATCCCGGAAGAACGCCCACGATAGTCCCCAAAAAGACCCCGACAAAGCACCAGAAGAGATTCGCCGGCGTCAGGGCTACCGAAAGACCGAGCAACAGATCGCTCAACGCCTCCAAACAGCCCTCCTAAAATCCCCAAGGCCCCAATGGCAAAGGGACCCCGAGGGAAAAAACAAAAATGAGGTAGAAAGCCAAGGTCAAGCTCACCGCCACGTTGATCGCAGTGAGGATCGAGCGCCGCTCCATCACCAGGACGAGAAAGAGACTTAGCAGGGCGAAGCTCAGGGTAAAGCCCAATCCGCTGAGGAGCCCTATGGCGATGACAAAGCCGATCCAGGCTGCCGCCGGTCTCGCCACTTTCCTCCATGCGACCTGTTCCAAACTCCCACGGTTCAGGAGCGTATTGGCCACCAAGACAGCGGCGAGAGAGACAAAGCCCATTCCGAGCCAAAGCGGCAGGAGTCCCGGCCCCGGACCGTATTCGGAAAGATAGGGCAGATCGGAGGCCTCATAAAAGACGAAGATGCCGAAGCCGCCGACGCAAAGTCCGGCGACGAAATCATTTTTGCTCTGAACGCGCACTTTTAGTTGCGTCCTCGACCGTCGGTGCTTAGAAGGAGCATGAGCTCCTGCGCATTTTCTACCGTCTCTATTTTTTCCACCACCGCCGCTACCTGCTCGGCCTGTTCCGGCTGCAGCACCCGCCTAGCACAATCATGAAACTTTGCCAAACGCTCTTCCCGGCTGAGCGGAAAATCCCATCGCCCCCTTGGGCGGTCGCAGCGAGCCTCCAACGTCCGCCCGTCGCGCAGCGTTACCGTGACCGTAGCCCAGGTTTTAGCGAAATCCAGGCCCGGCGGGATCGTCTCGTCCTCTATCACGGTGATCTTTTCCAGCATCGGTTCCAAATCCGGAGAAAATCTCCGCTCGTCCGTGAAGCTGCCGATGCTTAAGCCTCCATCCAGCAGCGCCAGCGCTACCGTATAGTGGATGCTGAATTTCCCCTCTAAGCCGGTCCTCGGCTTTGGCCAGTGGGCAGACCAGTTGGGCGCGCCGAC
>JACPDC010000158.1 GCA_016184235.1 Deltaproteobacteria bacterium
AGCCCCTTTGCCTCCATGCTGCGAAGTTTCATGGTCTATTTGGGATTGATCGCCGGCGTCTACATCACGACGAACGACCCCTTTGCAAATCCGACGGCGGACCAGTATGTGCGTTTCGCCGGGACGACCTCGCTGCTCGCCTTTGGAGTCGGCTACGATCCCACGAAGTTCCAAGACCTGATCAATCTTGTTCCCCGGCTCGGCGCAAAGCGATCGTAATAACGGCGGCCGATCTCCGCTAAGGCACTGACGCTCCTTCAGCTTCTACTTCTGGCACCTTGGGCAGTAGAAGGCGCTGCGGTTGCCGATGGCGACCCGCTTTATCGTCGCGCTGCAGACTCTGCACTTCTCCCCTTCCCGATCATAGACCGCGAGATGGTTCTGGAACTCGCCGAAGCCGTCCTCGGCGTCGCGGTAATCCGAGAAGGAAGTTCCGCACCAGCGGATAGCGGCTTGTAGAACCTCGGGAATCATCTCGGCAATCCGCTCCACCCTGGCTCGCCCCAGCTGCCATGCCCTCGCCGTCGGCCGGACGCCGGCATGAAAGAGAATCTCATTGGCGTAGATGTTACCAAGGCCGGCGACTATCCGCTGGTCGATGAGAAGATCCCTGACTCGTCTTCGCGAGGCGCGAGCCGCGGCATAGAGGTAATCGCCGTTGAATCGTGGATCGAACGGCTCCAACCCCAAGTTCCTTATCTGCGTGAGGCCTTCCAGATCCGCGCGGGGAACCACTAGAGATAGACCAAAGCGGCGCGGGTCGTGGTAGCGGAGCTCATGGCCGTTATCGAGGCTCACGATGATGTGGTCGTGCTTTTCTCTCGGTCTCCCGGCCGCAACGTGAATGAGCTTCCCCGACATCCCCAGGTGAAACAGCCAGACCGTCTCTCCCTCGAGCAGAATCAGGATATACTTGCCCCTGCGCTCGACGCCTAAAACGGCCTTTCCTTGGAGACGCGAAGGTATGCCGGGCGCAATCCGGCTGCGCAGGCGCCGCTCCCGGACTTCAACCCGGGAGAGCCTGCGCCCGCTCACAAGCGGCCGCAGCCCCCGGCAGATGGTCTCGACTTCGGGAAGCTCGGGCATAACAAGAAGAGTTCTGAGTTTCCGGTTTCAGCTTTTAGCTATCATCTCGGTCTTTTCCAGAGCCCGGGCCAGACCGATAAATTCATCCACGCTCAGGGTCTCGCCGCGCCGTTTCGGGTCGATTCCCTCGCGCTCGAGCAGCGCTTCGACTTCTCCCCTGCCTTTCTTCAGCCAGCCTCCCAGAGCATTGCTCAGTGTCTTGCGCCTCTGCCCGAAGGCCGCGCGCACGACTCCGCGCAGGACAGGGAGGGTTTCCTCGGAGAGCCGGGGTTCGGAATAGAGAGCAATCTTGAGAACCGTAGATTTCACCTTAGGCCGCGGGAAAAACGCTTCAGGCGAGACCGAAACCCGATCGAGGATCCGGCCGTGAATCTGGCACCAGACAGACAGGGTGCCGTAGGCCTTCGTGCCGGGGGATGCGGCCATGCGCTCGGCGACCTCCCGCTGAACCATCAGCACGAGAACGGAGAAGTGTTTCCTCAGCTCAAAAATTCGAAAGAGCACCGGCGTGGAGATACTGTAAGGCAAATTGGCCGCCAGCTTGACTCTATGGCCCGGCAAGAAAGAATCGATCGGCACTTTGAGCACATCCCCTTCGATCAGATCGAACGCCGGGTGAGAGCCCAGAGGGCTTTGGCGCAGCCGCTCCGCCAGCAGCGGGTCCACCTCGATGGCCCAAACCCGGGCCGCCGTCTCGACCAGCCTGCGCGTCAAGAAGCCCAAACCCGGGCCGATCTCCAGAATCTCATCTTGCCGGGACGGTTCGAGCAGGCGGAGGATCGCTTCGAGAACGGTATCGTGGACGAGAAAATGCTGGCCGAGTTTTTTTCTCGGTCTGAAGTCGAACTGTCGCAGCGCCGCGCGCGCCTCTTGATACAGAGATACCATGACCAGAGTTTAGAGCGATGAGCTATGAGTAACGAGCCCCCCCTCCAACCTCAGCACTCATTGCTCATTACTCAGTACTCATAACGTGAGGTCAGCGTCGGCATTCAGGCTGAAATCGTCTCTGTCGCCGTGTTTCAACCGGTGATGGCCGGTGAGGGCGATCATGGCTCCGTTATCAGTACAGAGAGCCGGAGAGGGAAAAAAGAGCTCCATCCCCTTTTCCCGCGCCCCTTGCCCCATCCTCTCGCGCAAACGGCTGTTGGCGGCCACCCCGCCGGCCAATACGATGCGGCTTACACCCAGCTCCCCCGCCGCTGCGAGCGTGGGATGCACGAGCATATCGACCACGGCCTCCTGGAAGCTGGCCACGATATCGGACTTCTGGGCCTGCCACGCATTCTCTCCCCGCGCCTTGAGATGGTGCCAGACGGCTGTCTTCAACCCGCTGAAGCTGAAATCGAAAGGGCCCTTCTTCATCCGAGCCCTGGGAAAGCGGATCGCCTTGCGATTACCGCCGCGCGCCAATTGGTCGATCACCCTTCCCCCCGGGTAGCCCAACCCCATCATCTTCGCGACTTTGTCATATGCCTCGCCGGCGGCATCGTCCCGCGTGCCTCCCAGGTACAGATAGTCACCGTAGCCGCGCACCGAATAAAGCAGGGTATGCCCCCCGGAGGCGAGCAGCGCGACATAAGGAAAGGAGACTTCCCTCTCCAGAAAGATCGCCAGGAGATGGGCCTCCAGATGGTTAATGCCGACGTAGGGAATTCCCCAGCGGAAGGAGATCCCTTTGGCCACGGAAAGCCCCACCAGGAGAGATCCCACCAGGCCCGGACCGCGCGTCACCGCGATGCCATCCAGATCCTTCAGCTCGACCCCCGCCTTTTGGAGAGTCCCATCGACGATCGGAAGGATGTGGCGCACGTGCTGACGAGAAGCCAGCTCCGGCACGACGCCGCCATAGGGGCCGTGGACTCCATCCTGCGAAGAGACGATGCTGGCAAGAATCGCGCGGCCATCGAGCAGCACTGCCGCCGCCGTGTCATCACACGAGGTCTCTACACCCAGAACTAACATGGAATCAGCGAGAAACGGCCGCTAACGGGACGAGGGCTGGTTCTCCCCTCTCAGGCTGTTCAATCCGTCGGCGGCCACCCGGTTGCCCGAATTCAGCCGCAGGGCCTCCGCGTAGCTGGAGTCGGCGCGCTCCAGCGAGCCCAGAGCGCGGAAATTTTCTCCCTTAAGGGCGAAGACCTCCGCCAGCCAGAACGGCTCATTGCCCAGGAGCGACTCGGCTACATCCAGAAAATTCAGCGAGTCCTGATGGCGGCCCAAACGAAAATGAGTCTGAGCCAAATAATAATAGCCGTAGGGATTCGTAGAGTCGATCGAGATGGTCTTTTCCAAACGGCCCAAGGCCTTGGCGTAGTCGCCGGACTCGATAAATTTCCTCCCCTCTTCCGTGAGACGCAGGGAGGCGGCGCGCTGGGG
>JACPDC010000159.1 GCA_016184235.1 Deltaproteobacteria bacterium
CCGGCGATGCCCGTAACGCTAAGGCCGATGTCGGCCTCAGCCTGGCGGCGCACCCCTTCGGCCATCTCCAAAGCCGTCTCCCGGCTCACCGCCCCGTGCTGTTTCAGGGTAGCGCCTTGAACCCCGAGAAAACGACTCTTGGACTCATTCGAATAGGTCACTGCGGAGGTTTTGAAGTAGGCCGAGCTCCCCGGCACGCGCGTGATCCTATGGCCGATGTAGCCGCCGGTGCATGATTCCGCCAGGGCCAAGGTCCAACGCTTTTCCAGGAGCAGCCTGCCGACAATCTCCTCCAGGCTCTCGTCCGCCTCCGCGTAGATGTGGGGGCCGATGAGCTCCCGGATCCGGGCCGCCAGCTCAGCGAATCTTTTTTCCCCGCCGCCCAGCACCACCAGGCGCAGCGTGAGATCCGGAAAGTGGGCGCGATAGGAGAGCCTGACCCGATCCGAAATCGGGATCGGCTTCAACATATCACCCAGCTTGGACTCCGTCAGCCCGTAGATCTTGAAGGTGCGTCCGAGGATCTCTCCCGCCCCCTTCCTCTGCTCCGCGACCCACGGCAGCACGCTCTCTTTGAGCATCGCCTCCATCTCTCTCGGCACCCCCGAGAGCCAGATCAGATATTTTCCCTCCCTGGCGGCCACGCGAAAGCCCGGGGCGCTTCCCACCGGGTTCGGCACGATATCGGCCCCCTGGGGAAACAACGCCTGCTTCAAGTTATTGGGGGTCATCTCCATGCCGCGGGAGGCGAATCTCCGCCTCAAGGACTCGGCCACTCCTTCATCCAAGCGCAGCTCCCGCCCGAAGAACGCCCCCACGACCTCTGTGGTGAGATCGTCGGTGGTGGGTCCGAGGCCGCCCGTGCCGATGATGAGATCGCCCATCTCCAGCCCATTGCGCAGCGCCCATAGCAGTCTTTCCCGGCTATCCCCCACCTTGAGGACGGCCGCCACCTCGAGGCCCAATCCGTAGAGCTTATCGGCGATATAGGCTGAATTGGTATCGACCACGCGGCCCGTGATGAGCTCGTCGCCGGTGCTGAGGATCACCGCCTTTTCCATCATAGGAGACTCCGCAACAGGAGCAGCCGAAGAATCAATAATGTATAGCAGCCGGCAATCAAGTCATCCAGGATCACGCCGATACCTCCCGGCAACTTTTCCGCCCGCCCGGCCGGGAACGGTTTTATAATATCGAAAAAGCGAAAGAGAAAAAAAGCCGCCCCTGTCGGTGCCCACCCGAAAGGCGAGAGGAAGTTGGCCAGCAGAAAGCCGGCGATCTCGTCGATGACGATCTGCGGGCTGTCTTTTTCCTGGAAAATCCCTTCCGCCGCCTGGCAGAGCCAGCCGGCGCATACGGCGAAGGCGATGAGGGTAAGAAAAGCGAGCGGCAGCGACGCAGCGGCAATACCATTCAAGGCCAGGGAGAGAGGAATGGCAAGAAGAGTCCCGGCAGTGCCGGGAAACCACGGCGAATAGCCCGCGCCGGCGCCGGTAGCGAAGAACAAGATAGCCGTTTTTTGAAAAGGACTCACTTGCTGCCTCGTTACTCGTTGATTCGTTGACTCGAATGACGAATATACGAATAGCGAGTATACGACTCTAGGAATGGGGCGTGGCGGCCAGCTCCGTAAGGAAGAGCTGTTTGGCGTTGTCGAAAACCCTCCGCAAGCGCGGCTCGATTCTGTCCTCGGCAGGATACTCGAAATTCAGAGGATCCACGTAGATCTGATCGCGGTACAGCTCGAAGTGCAGGTGGGCGCCCGTGCTCCTGCCCGTGGAGCCGACGTAGCCGATGATCTGTCCCTTGCGCACGCTCACCCCCCTGCCTATTCCCCGCGCCAATCCCTGCAGGTGGGCGTAACGCGTGGTATAGACGGGGTCGTGCTGGATTTCGATCATTCTGCCGTAGCCGCCCTTTCTCCATCCGGCGTAGAGGATCTTGCCCTCCGCCACCGCCCGGACCGGAGTCCCCCGTTTGGCGCTGAAGTCCACGCCGTTGTGGGGACGATCCACCTTGAGTATCGGATGAAGACGGGAGTGAGAAAACTGTGAGCTGATGCTGGTGAATTCCAGGGGAAAGCGCAGGAAGGCCCGGGCCAGAGATCGGCCGTCGAGATCGTAATAACCGCCTTTGCCCTTTTCCTTCTCGAAATAGATGGCGAAGAACTTCTGGCCGGCGTTGACCAGCTCGGCGGCCAGGACGCGGAAGGAGGAGTTATTCTCCTTGCCCTTGCGCGACTTCTGCTCGTAGACAAGCTTAAAGGTATCCCCGCGCCGAATGTCCTTATGGAAATCGATCTCCCAGGAAAAGATATCGGCTAACTGAGAGACAATACTCGCCTGGAGCCCGATCCTGGATCCGTCCTCGGCGAGGGAGCTTTCCACGGTCCCCCCAGCGGCTTTGAGCTCGACATCGTAGGGCTTCTCCCTCTTGCTGAAGACGATTCCCCGGCTGCCTTTTTCCCAGGTGAGGATCCAGTCTTCGTTAAACTCGATCTCCAACGCCTTGAGGGTCTCTTTTCCTTTAGCAGCGTCTGGTGTCGGCTCCCCTCTTTCGAAGTAGAAATCCAGCTCCTGGCCTGGATGGAGCACTTTTATAGGATGATGCTTCTGGATCGACCCAAGCCACAACTCCCGTTCCTGACGGTTCAGCCCGAAACGGAAGAAAAGCCTTACCACACTCTCTCCCGGACGCACCCGGTGTTTCACATGTCGGAGCGTGCTCAACCCTGCGAGCGGGGACGGCTCCGCTTGAGGCCGCAGCGCCTCCCAGGTCGCGGACTTGTTTTCGGGCTTTACCCTCTCCTCCATTACAGGAGCCCCACTGCTCTGGTTTTCCAGGGGCGAGGCCCATAATGGCGCGATCGGAATCGCGAGCCAGAAGATCGCCAAAAGGGAAGGAATCCTGAAGCGAAAATCCGCTCTTTTCTCGGAGGCTATAGCTCTCGTGCGGACTGTGCGGCGCAGCAACGACATAAGATGAAAAAACTTTTTATCGTTTAACCTTTTTTCAGGGGAGAAGTCAACCCAAAAATGGCGATCTTTCAAAACTGTATTTTAGTAGACGGGTTTTCGCCTGAATTCTGGCGCGCCGCCAGTTGTTTAGAGCGGATTTAGCTAGAGGTTGGAAGGAAAAACCTGCGGAAGATAATCTCCCCCAGAAACAGGGCCGCGGCCAGAGAGACGAGGTAAAAGCGCAGCGGCGCGAAAGTGCGATGGATCTCCATTTGAGGCTGCGCCGCTCTATCGCCTCTCGGGTTGATCTCGCCGCCCGTGGAGCGGGCGAGCCTCTCCAGCAGCGCGATATTGAACTCGTCGCGCACCATCTCGGCCCTCGGGTCAATGGCAAGCGTATAGCCCACCGTCGGGTAGGAAAGCCTCTGCGCTTGTCGCTCTTCGACCAGCGCTATGCGATAGTCCCCCGGGGCGGAGATCGGCAGCGCGCTCTGGTAATGGCCC
>JACPDC010000160.1 GCA_016184235.1 Deltaproteobacteria bacterium
GCCTTCGGTGTAGCCAAGGTCCCGCAAGCCTTCGCGAAAGGGCCCGACAAGATTCGTCTCAAGGGCGGCGGTAGAGTTCCCCAGGAAACCTATCCGGGGGACTTTCGTCGGCTGCTGCGCCTGAGCCATAACCCCACACATGACGAATGTGACAACGATGGCGACAATCCCACCCCATTTTAGATTTTGGATTTTGGATTTTCGATTAAAAACCATTAAGAGCTCCCTTCTTCGATTCGCGGTTTGTTCTTTCCAATCTAAAATCGAAAATCGGCAATCTAAAATCACTTAATCTACTGCTCCAAACCGCTTGATTTCCTCCAGCACCTCCTTGGGAAGGTCCTTTGGAACCTCTCCGCGTTGAGCCTTTTCCGTTTGCACCATTTTCCGTATCGTCTCTACCACCTCCGGGTTGGCCAGCGTCGTAACGTCGCCCACATCCATGAAGTTCGAGACAGCGGCAATGACCCGGCGCATGATCTTTCCCGAACGGGTCTTGGGCATGTCGGGGACAAGCCAAACGTTTCGCTGACGGGCGAATTTGCCGATGACTTTGTCAACGGCGTCTTTAACCTTTTCTTCTACTCCCTTGCCGGGGTTGTAACCCGGTTTGAGAGCAACATACATCTCAGGGATCCGACCCCTTAACTCATCTATCGCCGGCACCACCGCCGCTTCTGCTACTTCTTCTACGGTAAGAGCGGCCGCCTCCAGCTCTTTAGTGCCCAATCGGTGACCGGCAACATTGATGACGTCGTCTACCCTCCCAAGAATCCGGAAGTATCCGTCGGCGGCTTGCGTGGCCCCATCCCCTGCCAGGTAAGGCCAGTCGCGCCAGTCCTTGCTGGCTTTATTTTTGCAATATTTTTCATAATAGGTCTTTACGAAGCGCTCCGGGTCCCCCCATATGGTCTGGAACACCCCTGGCCACGGATTCCTGATACATATGTTGCCCGCCTTACCACTGCCCGCTGCAAGCTCGTTCCGCTTCTCATCGTAGATGACGGGATACACACCGAGCACACCGGGGCCGCAACTTCCAGGCTTCATAGGATGCAGCGCCGGCAAAGTGCTGCCAAGGAAGCCGCCATTTTCCGTTTGCCACCAGGTGTCGACGATGACCGCCTCTCCCTTGCCCACTTCGTGGTAGTACCATCTCCACACCTCGGGCTCTATCGGCTCTCCCACGGTGGTCATGTGTTTGAAATGATAATGGTATTTTTTGGGCTCCTGAGGACCCGCTTTCCTGAGCATGCGTATCGTAGTGGGCGCTGTGTGGAATATATTCACGCCCAGTCGCTCCGCTATCCTCCAGGGCCGCCCGGCATCCGGGTAAGTGGGCACGCCTTCATACATCACGCTGGTGGCGCAGATAGCCAACGGACCATAAACGATGTAGGAGTGGCCCGTGATCCACCCTATGTCGGCGAAACACCAATAAACGTCCTCCGGGTGGATGTCCTGATAATACTTCGAGGTGCCTGCAACATAGGCCAGATATCCCCCGGTGCTATGCTGACACCCCTTCGGCTTCGCCGTCGTGCCGCTGGTATACATCATGAACAGAGGGGCCTCGGCCGGCATCGAGACGGGATCGACTCTTTTGCCGCGAAAGTCTTTGAGCAAATCATCAACGAAGTAATCACGACCCTTCACCATGGGCGTCGGGGAGGAGTATTTTCCGGGATAGCGCCGCCAGACCAGGACCTTATCCACGTGAACCCCATCCTTCGCCGCCACTGCAATCGCTTCGTCGGCCTTGATTTTTTGATCGAGCAGTTCGCCATTTCGGTAGTAGCCATCCATGGTGACGAGAATATGACTGCCGGAGTCCGCTATTCTGCCGCCACAGGCCGCGCCGCTGAATCCGCCGAATACCTGAGAGTGGATGACGCCCAGCCTGGCGCAAGCCAGCATCGAGACCGGCAGCGCCGGCAACATCGGCAAATGGAACGTCACCCTATCGCCGGCCTTGACTCCGCAAAAGTCTCTGAGAAGGGCGGCGAACTCATTCACTCTTACGTAGAGCTCCTGATAACTTATGTTCTCGGTAGCCTCATTCTCCAGCTCCGGCACCCAGATAAAGGCGGCCTTGTTTCTATTCTTCTCTAAATGCCTGTCCACACAGTTGTAACACGCGTTCAACTTTCCGCCGACAAACCACTTCCAGAAAGGGGGGTTGCTGGTGTCAAGCGTCGTATGCCAATACTGATCCCAGGAGAGCAGATCGGCATACTCCTTGAAGCATTCAGGGAAATTCTTCTCGCTAAAGCGCTCGAAAATATCCGGATCACGGGCATTGGCCTGGCCGATAAACTTCGCTGACGGGTGGTAGTACCCTTCTTCTTTCCAGTGAACCGCGATCTGGGCCTCGGTGAGCTCCAGCCCTTCTTTTGTTTCTTCTGCCATAGCTCGCGCCTACCTCCTTTAGCTAAAATGGAAGCGGGATAAACGGCGAGGCGGATTCTATTTAAGAGCAGGACAGTTGGCAAGAGGAAGGAAAGTCTAAGCCTGAAGCTCTGACCGAAGAAAGTCGAGACGTCGAAGTCTGACCTCTTAGATCCCCCTCAGATCTCCCCCGGTGATAACTCGAATCGGCGCAGGCTATAGCGGCCTGATTTGCACCTTGCGCCACTTGATGATGCCGCCGGGCTCCTTGCCGCGGTTGCCAAACTGGAGCGCGAACGGCCCCGAAGCAAACTGGCTGTGCTGGAGTTCGGCCGTCTTGACGCCGTTCAACACCAGGGTCAACTGCGAGCCCTTCGCGGTGATTTCGTAGGTGTTCCACTTGCCGCCGGCCCTGTGCGCGGACGATACCTTGGCGTGATGAACGATGCCGCCCGTGGCGTATGTCTGGTCGGGTCGCTGATCGAAGATATTCGCCTCATAGCAGCTCTTGTCGGTGATCTTGCCGGGATCGGCGCAGCGCATGAAAATGCCGCTGTTCGTGGTGTGATCCGCCCAGAACTCGGCCCTGATCTGAAAGTCCTTGTAGGAGCTCTTCGAGACGAGATAGCCGCCCTTGCCCTTGTCGGCCACAATGGCGCCGTCCTCAGCTCTCCAGTTGGCGTCGCCGATGCGGTTCCAGTTCTCCAGTCCCCTGGAGCCGTCGATAAGCGTGACCCATCCCGCGTCGGATTGGCCGAACTGCATCTCTGCGCAGCCGAATGCGGTGAGAGCAACAGCAAGCAACCCCATAGCGATGACAGATAGCCTTTTCATCGTGATCCCCTCCTTTGCGTCAATGGTGGGAATTCCCTTTTAGGTTCAGCCATGAAGAACTCAAACCGCGCGATGGTGTGGGAGCAAAGATGTGACGGGATCGAGAGACCCAGCCGAAGCTAGTTCAGCCATATAGGGCAGGTTGATGACCGCTGTCAAGCCGAAAAAAGGCGGCTCAGTCTCAAGCCTCACGGCCGACGCCCTTTTAGATTCGTCGCCGCTCTGCC
>JACPDC010000200.1 GCA_016184235.1 Deltaproteobacteria bacterium
ACCAGGGTCCCTTGCGCGAATACCGGCACGAGAACGACGGTGTCCGACGGATGCGTCACGTTGCCCGCGTACGGGTGATTGAAGAGGATGATGTCGCCCGGTTCCAGCTCCTCGGCGCGATAGTAGCGCGGCAGATGCTCGGCAATGGCCGAAAACGAGCCGAAGTGCAGCGGCAGCTTCTTCGACACCGCTATTGTGCGCAATTGAGCATCCAAAAGGCCCGCGCTGCCGTCTTCGGACTCCCGGAGAACGGTCGAGTAACCGCTATGGAAGAGCACGACGCGCATCTCCTCGATGATGCTGTCGACCTTTGAGTGGATCAGCTCCAAAACGATGGGATCGAGCTTCGTCATCGTCTCTTCTCCCCGGCCAATTCCAGGATGACGTTGCCGAAGCGATCCACACGGGCCGCCTGGCGGGGATGGATGATGATGGTGGAATCCATCTCCTCGATGATGGCGGGACCGCGAATCCGGTTGCCGCAAACGAGCCTCTCGCGGTCGTAAATCGGGCAGTCCTGCCAGCCGTCGAAATTTCCTCGTGGGCCGCCTGCTCGACCGCCTGCGGCTTGGGCAGGACGACTTTGGTGGTCAATCTGTAGTTGACCAGCTCCACCCTCTGGTCCTGGGCGCGCGAGCCGTAATGCTTTTCGTGCTGCTCATCGAACGTGCGCCGCCAGCCGCTCTTGTCGGTTTCGGCCAAGACGGTCCTGGCCACGGGCACGGGGAGCTCGTACTTCTGAATGCTGTAGCGCAGATCGATGGCCCGTTCGTGCCGGATCTTGTCCGGCGAAATTCCCTGGGCCTCGAACTCCTCCCGTGCGACGCTCTCCATCGCCTCGAACCGCTTCTGGACTTCGCTCGCCGCCACCTTCTCCAGCTCGGCGAAATGGGTCTGGATATAGTCGCGCTTGAGATCGGAGACCAGCAGCCCTACCGCCGAATGCACCCCCGGGGATGGGGGAATCAGCACGCGCGGAATCTTCAGCTCCTCGGCCAGCAGGGCCGCATGGACCGGACCCGCGCCGCCGAACGCGACCAGCACATACTCCCGCGGGTCTTCTCCCCTGGAAACCGTGACCAGGCGCAAGGCCTCCACCATCTGCGAGCTCACGATCTGGATGATGCCGCTGGCCGCCTCGATCAATTCGAGCCCCAGCGGCCCGGCGATTTGTCCGGCGATGGCCTCCGCCGCGGCAGCCGCATTGAGCTTGAACTTGCCGCCGAGAAAAAAATCCGGGTCGAGCCAGCCGAGCGTCACGTCGGCGTCGGTGACGGTCGGCGCCTTGCCGCCGTCGGGGTAGCATGCCGGACCGGGGTCGGCGCCCGCGCTCTGCGGCCCGACCTTCAGCATCCCGCTCCTGTCGATCCAGGCGATGCTGCCGCCGCCCGAGCCGATCTCGACCAGATCGAGCGAGGGGGTCGTCACCAGCCACTCGCCGGCCTGGAAGCGGGAAACGATCCTCGGCTCGCCGTCTTCGATGATCCCGGCCTTGGCCGTCGTCCCTCCCATATCGAAGGAGATTACCTTCAAGTGGCCGGTCATGCGGCCGACATGAGCGGCCCCCAGGACGCCCGCTGCCGGGCCGGACTCGATCATCCGCACCGGAATATTGCGCAGCGCACCGCTGGTGAGGCTGCCGCCGTTGGATTGCATGATGTAGAGCGGCCGGCGAATGCGCCGCGACGCCAGCGCCTCCTCAAGCCGGTGAATGTAACGGTTCACCACCGGCGCGACATAGCCATTGACGACGGTCGTGGCGAGCCGCGGGTACTCGCGAATTTGCGGCAACGTCTCGCAGGAGAGATAAACCTGGGCCTCCGGCGCGGCCTCGGCAACCAGCTCGCGCAGCCGCTGCTCGTGCGCCGGATTCATAAAGGAGAAGAGCAGGCAGACCGCCACCGATTCCACTCCGCTGCCGCTCAAGCGCTTGAGCCGTCGCCTGGTCTCGGCCTCGTCCAGCGGGCGCAGGACGCCGCCGCGGAAATCCATCCGTTCGGGGATCTGAATGGTGTGGCGCTGCGGCACCAGCATGGGCGGCTTGGGGTAGGAGAGATAATCGTAGGAGCCGGTGCGCACCTCGCCCAGCTCGGGGGTCTCATAGACGCCGGTGAAGCCTTCGGTAATGAGCAGCCATGTCTTGGCCCCCTTGCGTTCCAGCAGGGCGTTCGTAGCCACGGTGGTGGCGTGAAAGAGAAAGGTGACATCCTCGGGAGAGCGGCCGTCGGCGAAGAAGCCGTCCAACGCCTCCATGACCCCGCGCGTGAGATCCGCCGGGGTGCTCAGGACTTTCAGATTGAAGACCTCGCCGGTCTCTTCTTCGAGGACGCAGAGATCGGTGAACGTGCCGCCGATATCGATGCCGATTCTTAAGCGCGACATCTGTTCCTCTCTGTTGCGGGGCACCGCGCCACGAGCAGTAGGGGCAGGTTTGAAACCTGCCCCTACTGGGCCGCGGTCGGAAAGATCAGCGATTTCACCACCACCGGAACGGCGCCGGAGGAGGGGATCAGGGCGCCGATATCGACGTAATCGAACTCGTTGAGCGCGATGCCGTCGATGGAGATGACCGGATTGGAAAAACTCATCTCCTCTTTAAAATGCAGCCCGATGATGCCGCCGATATCGCCGTCGCTCACCAGCGTGAGCGGGTGGCCCTTCGCGAGGATCTTATCGAGCCCGTCTCTAACGCCGGAGCAAAAAGCGTCGAGGCGGGCGAAGGTCGCCGAACCTTCCCAGTGAAAGCCCACCGCCACGGGCCGCTTCCCATCGACCAAATCGAGTCTTGCCAGCGCCGCCTCGATCGCCTTCTTCACGGCTTGCTGATCGATCGCGTCGGCTTGAAAGGAGAATTCCGGCACCACCACCGGGACGTTGCGCACCGGGACCGCGGTGACCGGCTCGACAAAGATGGTGCTGCCGCTCACCTGGATCGTGTACTGCGAGGCGCCGATCACGGTGGCGCGGATTTTCGCGACCGGCTCCAGGAGCCGGATGCCGAGACCCGCGACCCTTTTCTTCACCTCGCTCGCCAGCAACGGGCCGAGATCGCCGAAGTCCCCTGGGTTTTGGCCGTAGATAAACTCCGACACCCCGCCGGAAAACGTGATTGCGTCTATCGGGCCTCGGTAAGACAATGGCGGAAGGCGCAGCAGCCTTTTTGCCTCCTCGGACGGCGGCTTGACATTCAAGACCTCGAATAATTTATCGGCCATCAACGAAGCCATGGCCGCCGCGCCGGACGGATCGATGCTCTTGCCGAGCGCCAGATCCAGCCCCGCGGCGGCGGCGAAAAAACGGCCGGCCTCCTCGACGCGCGAGACCACCCCGTTGTCGAACGCCACCAGACGAGCGCCCACATCGATGGCCGTTACTTCCTGCACCCGGCCCTTGGCGCAAATCGCGATTTTGCTGGTCCCTCCCCCGATATCGACGTTCATGCAGACGCCGCCCGACCTGGCGGATTCCGCCGCCGCGCCCGACCCATGGGCCGCCATCGTGCTCTCCAGGCTGTCGCCGGCGCTGACGGCGACGAAGCGGCCCGCCTCCGCGGCAAAGAGCTCCGCGATCGCGCGCGCGTTGCGGCGCCTGACCGCCACGCCCGTAAGAATCAGCGCCCCGGTATCCACGTCCTCACGCTTCAAGCCGGCGCGCCCGTACTGGCGGTTGATGAACTTTCCCAGCGTCTGGACGTCGATCGTGAGGTCATCGAGGTAGGGGGTGAGGAGAATTTCCGACTCGTTGAGGATCGCGCGCCGCACCACGACGTAGCGTGTCCCCTCCTGCTTCATCTCCAGGCGAGAAAATACCAGGTGCGACGTCGAGGAGCCGATATCGACCCCGACGCTGGTGAGCTTGATCTCGTCCTCGTCGACGATGTGGCGGCTGGAATTGGTAAAACTACCCGGACGGGATGGCGTCCCCATGGAGATTCCTTCGGTAAGAGAGGCCCGGCCGGAGATCAGGGCTTGCGGTAGAGCGAGTCGTCCATTCTGGAGACGATCCCCTCTTGCTTCAACGTCGCCTCGTACTCCTTGCGCAGGTACGGATCCTCGTCATAGTAGGGAACGGCGCTGCCGCCCTCTTTGATGTCGATGGCGCCGTAGTCGATGTGCTGTTCGCCGGGCCTGCCGCGCTCGCGACCCGGGGCGTTCGGTCCGAACCATGCCGTGAGACGGAGCGACTCCTTGCTGGTGCCGAAATGGGCGTGGAACCAGTTCCCGCCCATCGGAGCGGCGCTCACCATGCCGACCGGCTCGTAGTCCTGGCGTTTGACGAACTCTCCCTTGCCGTCCTTCCAGGGTGTTTGGCCGAGAGTGGCGGGCCAGGTGTAGGTGTAGCCTTTCCCCGTGAGACAGATCAACACCGCAGCGGAGCCGTGGGCGTGCGCCTTGGAGTAGCGCCCGTTCTCGTGCTGGCCGATCCAGAGGTAGAAGTTGTTGCCGGTCATGTGCGGCTCGATCCTCCGGTAGCCCGGGGAGCGGCGGTTATCGAGCGGCAGCTCGCAGTTGATGATGTCCGGGATGATGTTGGTCTGGCGCATCGCCAGCCCCCGCAGCGGGTCCGGTGAGATCTCTTCTCTGGGCTTGTAGTAATCGTCGGTCGGGTCGAAGCGATCTTTAAAACTGTACGGGCAGTTGAAGATGAAGTCGGTGTTGGAATAGAGGTTCATCGCGTTGGGCGCCGTGGTTCCCGCGAGCAGCAGCGCCGGGCTGCGGGTCGCGTTCACGATGCGGTGATGCGCGTTGATCGGGATGGAAAAGAGCGAGCCCCTCTGCCACTCGAAGGTAAGCTTCTTGCCGTTGCCCTCCGTCCAGACCTCCGTCGATCCCCTACCGTCGACCACCAGGACCATCTCCTCGTAGAGATGCCTTTCAGGATTCAGCGCCCCCGCCCCCGGCACCTCGACGACATAGCATCCCCAGAGCCCTTCGGTGCCCAGCAGTTGAATAAAAGTCCCGTTGCCGCCCATCCGCTTCCAGGGTTTGAGCGGCAGGTCCTGCACCCTCCTCACGCCGATCTCCCGGTAGATGGGAATCCCCTGCTCCTCCATAAAAATATCATAGGGAGTCTTGGGACGGAGAAATTTGCCGTAGCCGGCCTTGGTCTTTTGGTCCGTTGGCTCTTGCCATTTTGCGGTGGTGGGCCCGTGATCCATGACGCCTCCTTAAATGATGCCAGATCGCTTCTGCTTAGTTCCTAGGACATTTCCGCCAAAAATTCAAACCCCAATTCCCGTCACCTTCACGCTGGCGTGCTTCGATTTATACTTTCGATTGAGCGAGATCAAGACCCCGGTGAGCCCCTCGATGACATAGGCGTTGGCGGCCGGTCCGGCGTCAAAACTCCGCGCGCCGATCCGGCGAATGATCTCCATGACCTTTTGTTTCGCGGTCTCGTTGTCGCCGCAGACCAGCACATCGCCGAGCGCCGCGTCGGCGGACTGCAGATCGACCGCAGAGATGTTGTGCAGCGCGCCGACAACCGGCGCCTCATCGCCCAGGATCTGCTGCGCCTCGAGCAGCGCGGAGCCGGCGGGCGGAACAAAGGGCCTGCCCTTTTTCAGCGGCACCACCGCGTCGATGACGGTCTTGCCCGCGAGCTGGCCTTTTAGCTGCGCGACGGTCGTCGCATGGCCTTCGTAGGGGACCGCGATCACGACGAACTCGGCCTCTTTAACCGCCTCCTGATTGGTCTCGCCCTCGAGGGCGCCCCGTGTCAGGCTCTTCCGCAAAGACTCGACGACGGATTTGGCCTTCTCCCTATCGCGCGACCCGATGATGACCCTCACCCCGGGAGCCGCCAGACGCAGCGCCAGCCCGCTCCCCAGGCTGCCGGTCCCCCCTACAATGGCGACGTTAATATCTTTATCCATAGCGCTTTAGAAATTGCGAAAGAGATCCTCCGCTTCCGGACGGAGCAGCTCCTGCACCGATCCTTCCCCCTTTTCTGCGGCGTAGCCGCGAATCACAACAACCGGGACGCCGTCTCTCTTTCCCATCACCAATTCCGCCGCGGCTGCCAGCTCGTCCGCCGCCGCCGCCACCGAGGCCCTTAGCTCGTAACCGTACCGGTCGTTCCTTCCCCGATCGTCTTTCAAAGGCTTGAGACCGGAGATGCCGACCGCCACATCCACGGTTCCCAGCCGCCAGGGACGACCGAAGCTGTCGCTGATGATGACGCCCGGAGCGACTCCGCCAAGCTGCCGGATCTCTTCCCTGATCTCCCTTGCCGAGCGATCCGGATCGCGCGGCAGCAAAGCAACCAATCCCAGCCCCACGTTGGACAAATCCACGCCGGCGTTGGCGCAAATAAAGCCGTGGTGGGTCTCGACGATGATCGTGCCGCCCCCTTTTCTGACGATGCGGCGGCTCTCGCTTAAAATGATTTCCACGAGCCGCGCGTCTTTATCGTTCAACTCCCGCGCCAGTTCGATGGCGTGGGCCGAAGGCCGTATCGCATCCAAGCGGGCAACCCGCCCCTCGGCCTTGGAGACGATCTTGTGGGCCACCACCAGGATATCTCCCTGAAGCAGGGCAACGTTGTCGCGGGAACAGCCATCAAGGACGAGCCTGGCGACGGAGTCGCCTTGCCGCACCTCGCCCAGCTTTTCCAGCCCTATGATTTCCAGCCGCCGCATGACTTTCCAAAACGGTTGGCGTTTTCCAAGGCGCGAACGATACCCATCTTACGCGCCGTCTCGTAGGTCCTCCCGCCGCTTATCCGTGCTCGTGCTCGGTTATCGTGCTCGTTCGGCGAACACGAGCTACGAACATGAGTCGCGATCTCCAGGAAGCGCTCCAGATCCTTAGGCTCGTCGATGTCGAGAGCGATCCGCTCGTTTTCCAGTACCCGTGGCGGCAGCCCGGCCGCTTCCACCTGAGCCAGGTGGTAGGTGAAGCTGTCATAGCCGAAGCCGAGCTTAATCACACCCAGAGGAGAGAGCAAAAGCGCGTTGGTTCCCATCCGGTCATGCGATGGCGTCAAGAGCGCAAAGGGGAGATTCGCGTCGTGGCCGGAGAGCTGCCCCAGGAGAAGCTCGATGTCGTCGGAGCGGACCAAGGGGATGTCTCCGGGAATAACCAGGGCGGCGTCGATCCCCGCCTGTCCCATGCTCGCGAGGGCAAAGACCGCCGCCTCGGTCTCTCCTCTTTCACTCTCTTCGCGGATCACATGGACTCCCAGGAAAGAGGCGATCTCGGAAACTCCGGAATCCCCCGTCACTACGTAGACCCCGTCGAGCCCCCGGCTCAAAACCGCCTGGCCCAGGACATCGCGCAGCATCGCCTCCGCCAGGAGCTCGCGCTGCGCCACGCCGAGCAGCGGAGAAAGCCGCTGCTTTGCGTTGGTGAAGCCCTTGGCCGGTATCAACGCTGCAATCTTCATCCTGGTTACATGTAGCGCAGCGAGGCTAAAACGTCGCGCGCGACTCGCCTTTTGTCCTCGACCGAGTCCATGCGGATGGGGGCCGCCAGCGCCTGGAGTCCCAGCGCCTCGATGTCTTCCTCGAAAACCCTATCCTCAGGAGCAACCATGATCTTGTCAAGAAAATCGGCATAGGCCTTTGCCACCCCCAGGGCCGAGACCTCGCAGCCCGCGGCAGCCATCAGTCTGTGCGCCGGACCGCTCACCGGAGCGCCGGCGATGATCGGACTTACAGCCACCACGGGAGCTTGCGTTTTCGTCAACGCTTCCCGGATTCCCGGAACCGCCAGTATCGGGCCGATGCTGGTAATAGGGTTGCTCGGGCAGAGGATCACGGCCTCGGCTGTCCGAATCGCGTCGAGCACCCCGGGCGCCGGCCGGCTCCTTTCCGCCCCGGCAAAAAAAACCTTCTTGACTTCATCCGCCCAACGCCTTTTGACGAAATATTCCTGAAAAGAGAGCTCACCCCCTGCGGTTACGATCCGGGTCTCGACCCGCTCATCGGACATCGGCAGGATAGTCGCCTGAACCCCCAGCGCCCCGCGAATCCGCTCCGTGATCCCGGAGAGCGGCACGGCCTCGGCCAAAAGCCGCGTGCGAGTGATATGAAGGGCGAGATCTCGGTCTCCAAGCTTAAACCAACTCTCGCCGCCATATTTTACCAGCCACTCCAGCGCTACGAAGCTATCATCCTGGATTCCCCAGCCTCTCGCCGCGTCGCTCAGTCCGGCTAGAGTGTAAGTGATCGTATCGAGATCGGGACAGACGTGCAGGCCGTGACAAACAAAATCATCGCCCGTATTGCAGATTATGACAAGCTCTTTGGCGTCGACCTCGAGGCTCAAGCCGTGAACGAGCTTGGCGCCGCCTGTTCCTCCGGTCAGAACAACCAACATCCATTCCCTATGCTAAACCCTTTGAACTTTTCATCGTGCTCGTGGCTCGTGCCCGTGCTCGTTAACCCTGCAATCCTTGAACCCTTAAACCATCCTGTCCTGCAGAGCCCGCGAGCCCTCGAACGGTTCCGTTCCGGACCAACCCATCCTCTCCGCACAGCCGCTCCACATGCGGCAGAAGAGAAGCCGGAATAAACTTCTCGCCCTGAAAAATAAACTCCGGGTAAACGGCGAGCCGCGGGCGCAGCAGGTAGCCGGCTTCGGCTGTCTTGCGGCTCAGGAGCGCCAGCGCCGGCCAGGGCGCCTCCGGATTGATGTAATCCGGCGTCAGCGGCGAGACCCCGCCCCAATCGTTGATCCCGGCGCGGAGATAGAGCGGGTAGCTTTCAGGCGTCAGATTCGGCGGCGCCTGGATGTTCATCTCGCCGCCCAGGATGAGCCGCGCCAGGGCGATGGTCTTCAGCATCTCCTCGACGGACGGCTCCGGATGGTCACGCATGGGAATCTCCGGTTTGGCGCGAAAGTTCTGAATGATGACCTCCTGGATATGGCCGTAGCGCCCATGCAGGTCGCGGATGGCAAAAAGAGAGTCGATTCTTTCCAGCCAGCTTTCGCCGATGCCGATCAGGATCCCGGTGGTAAATGGAATCCGGAGCCGGCCTGCCTCTTCGATGGTCTTCAGCCGGAGCGCGGGTTTTTTATCCGGCGCGTTAAAATGCGGCCCCGACGGCAGCAAGAGTCGCTCGCTGAGGTTTTCCAGCATCAGGCCGAGGCTGACGTTGACCTGCTTTAACCGGGCTAGATCTCTTTTCCCCATGAGCCCCGGATTCGAGTGGGGCAGAAGCCCGCTCTCTTCGAGCACCATTTTGCAGGCCTCGTAGAGATAATCGAGCGTGCGGCTGAGCCCTATCTGAGAAAGGAACTCCCGCATTTCTGGATAGATCGCCTCAGGCCTGTCGCCGAGGCTGAAGAGGACCTCGGTGCAGCCGAGATCCTGGCCTTGGAGAACGACCCGGCGCACCTCATCCTGCGTCATGGTCCTGGCGCCGGCCTCGTCCGGGGCCCGGCGAAAGGTGCAATAGCCGCAAAAATCGCGGCACAGGTTGGTGAGCGGAATAAAGAGCTTCGGCGAGAAGGTAACGGTCTTGCCCTTGTGGCGGTCGCGCAGCTCGGCGGCACTGCTCAGAAGCGCGGCAAGCTCCTCCCCTCCTGCGGCCGAAAGAGCAAGGGCCTCGCTCCTGGCCAATATTTTTCCCCCAAGACAGCTCTTGAGAACGCCCGTCACGTTCATCGCTGCATGAATAGCTTATAAGACACCCATGGTCAACCACACGCGCGCGCGCGAACCTCTTCTTCACGCTGTTTGATGATGCCTGATGTTTTGAGGTAATATGTGCTGCTTTTTGAAGAAAAACCCAAGGCGGCGGCCGGACGATGAGGCACACTATGAGACAAATAAATCTTTTCACCGCAGTGTTCGTGGCGCTGGCATGGCTCTGCCCCGTCCTTGCCGGCCCGGCGGAAGGCCCGCAAAAAATCCGCATCGGCTTTCCTTCCCTGGCCTTTTCCTACATGCCCTTTTACGTGGCGCAGGAAAAAGGATTGCTGAAAAAATTCGGCCTGGAAGCCGAATACATCCAGATGCGCACCGGCATCCAGCCGCAGGCGGTGATCAACGGCAATATCAACTTTTTCCCTTCCGTCTCTACCGGGATATCGGCGGCGGTCTCCGGGCTGCCTCTGGTCACAGTGCTGAATTTTTACAACGGCACGCCGTGGGTCCTCGTGACCAACAAGTCGATCAACAAACCTCAAGATTTGATCGGCAAGAACCTGGCCGTTTCCGGCATCCGGACATCGCCCCATTGGTTTCTCCAGGCGGCGCTCAAAAAGTGGGAGATCCCGGAAAAAGACGTTTCGCTCATTTCCACCGGCGGCACGTCGTCCAGCTTTGCTGTGCTCACCACCAATCAAGTCACCGGCGCCGTTTTGACGCCGCCCTTCGATGACAAGGCGGTCTCGCTCGGCTTTAAAAAGTTCATGTTCATAGGCGACCTGGCGCCTATCCCCTACGTGGGCCTAATGACGTCCCAAGCGGAAGTGAGAAGCAATCGCGATCGCGTGCAAAAGACCATCGCTGCGCTGTGGGAAGCGGTCGCATGGCTGCGCGCCAACCGCGCCGAGTCGGCGAAGATGATCGCGAACAAGTTCAAAGTGACGCCGGCGGAGGCGGAAAGGACCCACGAAACCATGGTGGGCATGTTTACCAAGGACGGCCGCCTGGATCCGCAAGTGGCCCGCGGCTACCTCGACCTGCTCCGCCAGGAGCGGCCCGTGCCTGCCGACTTCGACGCTCAGAAGCTTCTGGATTTCTCCCTGCTGCCGGCGGGATAATAACTTTTTTCCCCTTGCGAAGGCTTTCTTCTTTACATAGTATCTGTCCACGCCAACCTGATTGTTGTATGAACCTACTCACGAAAGGAGCGATGCCATGGAAACCCTCAAATCAATAAGGCTGATGGTTACGGCTCTCGCTTTGCTGATTTACGCCGGTCTTCCACCGGCGGCAGGACAGGCAGCTGAGGCGAAGCAGCCCGCAAAGGCGAAGGCGGAGCCGAAACGCCACAAGCTTGCCGCCACGCTGGAGACCACGCAGTGGGGATGGCTCGACCCGAACGAGTCTCCCAAGCTCACCGTCAACTCCGGGGATACGGTCTCGGTTGAAACGATGATGCACTCGCACAACAAGATCCAGCCAGGGACCACGATGGAGGAGATCATTGCGCTCAGGAAGGCCAACCCCGGCGGCGGCCCCCATTCCGTGACCGGCCCGATCTATGTCAACGGCGCTGAGCCCGGGGATGTGATGGAAATCCGCCTCTTGAGGATCACCCCTAAGCCGTTCGGGGTCAACTTCAACCTGCCGGGCAAGGACTTTCCTACTATCGGCGCCCTCGCTCCGGAATTTCCGGAAGGATTCGTCAGGTACTTCAATCTCGATTGGAAGAACCGTCGGGCGGAGTTCAAACCGGGAGTCATGGTCGACTTGAAGCCATTCCCAGGCACGTTGGCCGTCGGAATCGATCCTAATGATCCCGCGCCGCGCAAAGGTGGCGCGAAGGACCCGATGGCGCCGGTCTCGACGCTCCGGCCCTGGAAAAACGGCTCGAACATGGATCTCAACGAGCTCCAGGAGGGAACCACCATCTACATCCCGGTCTTCCTCAAGGGCGGCTTGGTCTGGACCGGAGACTCGCACTGCCGGCAGGGAAATGGCGAGGTAAACCTCACGGCGCTCGAGTGCGCCTTCCGAGAGATCGTGATGCAATTGATCGTCCGCAAGGACATGAAGCTTGAGTGGCCGCGTATGGAGACCAAAACCCACTGGATCATGATGGGCTTTGACGAGGACTTGAACAAGGCTATGGTCAGTGCGGTGCGCGAGACTGTAGACTTCCTGGCAAATCAAAAAATGGTTCCGATGGACCGATACGAGGCCTACTCGTTGACCTCCATGGTGGCTGACTGTCGCGTGACCCAGGTGGTGGATATCCGCAAAGGGGTCCACTGCATGGTCCCTAAATCCATCTTTGCGAAAAAATAGCGGGTGCTGAGCGCGCTTGCCCTGGCTCTGCTGGCTGCGGCGGCCGTGCGCGGCGGTCAGCTTCCTGTAGTCACCACTTCAACGGATCTTAAGGCCTTGGTTGAGGCCGTGGGCCGGGAGCGGGTAGGGGTCGAGAGTCTTGCTCCTCCACTGCATGACCCCCACGCGCTAGAAGTCAAGCCGGGCCAGCTGGCGAAGCTCAAGGCCGCCCAGCTTCTCGTCAGGATCGGCCTTGACCACGAGCCCTGGCTAACCCGCGCGCTACGCACGGTAAGCGACCCGCGCTTTGCCCGCGAAAGCCCGAACTACCTGGATACCTCCAAGGGGATTCAACTGCTCCAGGCCGAGACCCCAAGAGTCAGAGCGGATAAGGGAACTCACGTTCACGGATTCGGCAACACCCACTACTGGCTTGACCCGGAAAATGGCCGGCCCATCACTGCAGCTATCCTGGAAGCCCTGGTGCGCCTGGCTCCGGGGGAACGCCCCTATTTTGAGGCCAACAGAAAGCGCTTCCTCGACCAACTGGAGAAGAACGTCAAGACCTGGCTACAAACGATGTCCCCCTATAAGGGCATGCGCGTAGTCACGGTCCACGAGACCTGGCCCTATTTCGCTCAACGCTTCGGCCTAATCATAGTCGGGGTTGTCGAGCCGACTCCCGGAGTACCAGCCTCCCCATCCTATCTTGCCAGCCTCATTCAGAAGATGCGAGATTCCGGCATCAGACTACTGCTCACCGAGCCTTATTCGGACGCCTCAGTAGTAAGACAGGTGGCAACGCAAAGCGGTGCCACCGCCGTCACATTGGTCCCTTCGGTAGGCGGGGAGCCCGAGGCTTCTGATTATTTCCGCCTCTTTGACCTCAACATCAAACGGCTCTCGCAGGCCTTAGCGGTGGCGCGGTAAGAACCATTGGCCATGAAAATAAGCACATGACTCTCGCCATCGAATTTCTTTGGGTCCCCTTTTTGGCCTGCCTGGTTTTAACTGGCATTCATGTCTATCTCGGCCTCCATGTCCTGGCTCGGGGCATCATCTTTGTTGACTTGGCCCTTGCCCAGGTAGCCGCTTTGGGAATCACGGTCGCGCTACTGGCTGGACACTCGATCCAAAGCGAAGCTGCCTACTGGTATGCCCTGGCGTTTACATTGGGTGGGAGTCTTCTCTTTTCCGCGACTCGAACCCACCGAGCACCTATCCCTCAGGAAGCGATCATTGGAATCGTCTATGCCGTGTCGGCAGCAATCGCTATCCTAGTGGTGGACCGAGCGCCACAAGGAAGCGAGCATATCAAACAGCTCCTGGTGGGAAGCATCCTTACCGTTAGCCTGAGAGAGACCGGCACCCTGGCGTTGCTGTACGGGATCGTGGGAGCGTTCCACTGGGCGATCCGCAAGCCACTGTTGGAGATTTCCTTTCATCCTGAGACAGCCCTTGCCAAGGGGCGTCGGGTGCGTTGGTGGGACTTTCTCTTTTACGCTTCCTTTGGCTTTGTGGTCACGAGTTCTGTGCAGATCGCCGGCGTCCTGCTGGTTTTTTCCTATCTGATCGTCCCCGCTGCCATCGCAGCCCTGCTCACGCAATCGGCAGCCAGACGACTAGCCTTGGGCTGGGGGCTTGGTTTCGTCGTCAGCGTGCTTGGTCTTGTCGCCTCGGCCGCCTGGGACCTTCCCACCGGAGCTGCTGTCGTCACGACTTTCGGCGCGCTCATGGCTAGCGTGGCCCTCGGCCTTGGAATGCGTTCACTCATCCGAGGGTTCAGAACCCAAGGCCCGATCGCTTTCACCGGAGTGGGCATCTCCGCCGCTGTCGCGGTCGGGTTGGCCGGCCTCTTCCTTCTTTTCCTTCCCCGGATGGACCATCACTGGCTCAATTGGCTTGAAGATGCCGCGCCCGCCATTCAACTCAGCTTCCTCACCGCGGACGAAAGAGAAACCTATGCGCAGAGCGAGGAGGCGATCCGGCAAGGGCTGGACGAGATCCGTCGTTTACGCGCCACGCAACAGGAGGTCCAGTGGGGAACCCAACAGATGTCTGAAGAGAAACAGGAACGCCTCAGACAGTACCTTGCGAGTCGAAGCGAGATCGTCGCGGGAGATCAAATAGTACTCAAGAGTCTGCGCAGCAAGGCCAGGGAACGACAGCGCTACTGGCTGGGGCTCCCGCTCTTCGGGATCGGGGCCCTGGGCGCTCTCGCCCTGGTCCGC
>JACPDC010000161.1 GCA_016184235.1 Deltaproteobacteria bacterium
GCAGTGGGGGGTGAGGCTGGAAGAGATGATGGTGGTGACGGAAAAAGGGCCGGAGGTCACGACCCAGTTCCCGATCGAAGAGATCACGGTCATCGATTAATTCACAACCCGAGCCAGGTTTGCAGCAATCCGGCCTCGAACTGCATGCGAATCACGCGCTGGAAGACGATATAAAAAAATCCCGAGGCCGCGAGCGTGATGCAGATCGACTGCCACCAACCCGCTCTGCTCTGCAGCCCGAGGTAGGAAAGCATGAACACCGGGACGGCGGCAGGAAAGCCCAAGAGAAAAACCAGCAAGATAAAGCCGGCGATCCAAAGGAGAACGTTGGTCACGCGGCGCCGCGCTATTTCGAGCGGCACGTCGGCTTCGAACTCCAGGTCTACGCTCGGGCCCTTGGCGGTCTCCGCCTTGCCGAAAAGGTCCAAAAGAAGTTGAGTCGCCGCGAGGACGATGAGAGGGATGCTCACCGCCAGGGGAAACAGACCCGCTTTGAATGTCCAGCCCCACGCCGAGCGCACGGCATAGGCGCCGACGGCGATAAGAAAAAGACTGAAGAGAATGCGGCCGTTACGCATCGTTCGACCGAGGCTCACGAACGTGAACCGGTCCCCTGGCGCCCCGGCGGTACTCTTGAATGAACGGGTAGGCGATAACCAGAGCCGTGAGCATGATTAAGAGAACGACAATCGGGTGCGTCAGCCAGGAAAAGCCGTAGCGCGAGACGGAAATGAAAAGATAGGTCTCGATCAGCTTCCCCAGGACAAAGCCCAGGACGAAGGGAGGGCGCGGCCAGCCGAGAAGCACCATGAAGTAGCCGAGCAGGCCGAAAAGAAAAGTCACGATCAGGTCGGCGATCTGGCCGTTGGCCGTGTAGCTTCCCACGAAGACCAGCAAGAGGACGATGGGAATGATCAAACCTCCGCTGATGTAGGTCACCTTCGCGAGTTGATTGAGAACAAAAAGGCACAGAATCACCGCGATGACATTGGCGATCACCAGGGTCCAGACCATCGAGTAGGTCACCGCCAGGTGCTTGGTCAGCATGTCGGGGCCGGGAAGCAGCCCCATGATCATGAAGGCGCCGAGCAGGATCGCCATCGCCCCGCTGCCCGGCACTCCGAAGGCGACGGTGGGAATCAGCTCCCCGCCTTCCTTCGAATTGTTCGCCGCCCCCGGACCCAGGACGCCGCGGATATCCCCCTTGCCGAAGCGCTCCCGGTCGGCCGCGTCCTTGGCGCTCTGGACCGAGTGAGCATAGGCCATCCATTGCGCGACTCCGCCGCCGGCCCCCGGCATGATGCCGACGAAAACCCCGATGATCGAGCAGCGAAAGACCAGCCAGAAGTGGCGAAAGGTATCTTTGATTCCCTCCAGCACCCCGCGTTGAAGCTCTTCCGGCGGTCTCTCGCCCGCGATCGCTGTGCCGCGCACGGCAAGGTCCACGATCTCCGGAATCGCGAAGATTCCCACCAGGACGGGCACGAGATCGAGCCCATCCCAGAGGTACATGAGACCCATATCGAAGCGCAGCGAGCCGGCCTGGCGCTCCTGGCCGATCGTGGAAAAGAGCAGGCCCAGAAGCCCCATAGAAAATCCCCTGATCTGCCCGCGCGCGCCCAAACCGCTCAGAGAGGTGATGCAGGAGATGCCCAGCACCGAGAGCATGAAGAGTTCCGGGGAGCCGAAGGTAAGCACCAAGGGACGGACAACGGGAATCGCAAGAGCCAGAGCCACGGCCCCGATCAAGGCGCCCAGCAGCGAGCTCATCAACGCCGCGCCCAAGGCCCGGCCCGCTTCTCCCCGCTTGGCCATCGGATGGCCGTCCACGACGACCGCGGCGGATAGTCCCTCACCCGGGACACCGAAGAGGACGGAGGTGATGTCCCCGGTCGTGGCCGCAACGGCGTGCATGCCGAGCAGAAAGGCGAAGGCCTCGGCCGGGGACATCTTGAAAACGAACGGGAGCATCAAGGCCAAAGTGGCCGGGCCCCCGATCCCCGGGAGCAGGCCCACCATAAAGCCCAGACCCATGCCGACCAGCATGAGGGTGAAGGCTTTCCACTGAAGCACCAGGAAAAGGCCGTCGATCAGCGCTTCGAACATCGCTTGCTACTCCAAGCTGGCGAAATGGGACGCGACCCAGAGTTTGGGCAGGATTACTCGCCTTGATCTACTGAAAATCAGGC
This sequence comes from Deltaproteobacteria bacterium, assembly GCA_016184235.1. Lineage (GTDB taxonomy): Bacteria > Desulfobacterota > Binatia > UBA9968 > UBA9968 > UBA9968. The sequence goes on from JACPDC010000161.1 coordinate 2,190, forward strand.
CGCCACCGCCGTCAGCGTGTGATGGCGGTGGCGGCCGCTACAGGCGTCTGTTTGCTTAGGGCAACCGAACGCCTGAATTAGATTAATCCCCAGCCTTGATATACTTGCCCATCTCCTTCAAAACATCGGGCGGCTGGTTGAGAAGGGCGGCAAAATCTTTAGAAATCTGTTCAGCCGAGATGTACCGCATCGGGATCTTCGCCTTTTTGGCCTCGGCTTTGAATTCCGGGTCCTGGAGGACTTTTGCGAAGGCCTCTCTCAGGATCGCCACTCGGTCCGCCGGGGTTGCGGGCGGGGCGGCAAAGGCCCTGCCGACGCCCTGAGGTATGCCGCGAATTCCCATGATCGCCTTGCCCATCGGGTTCGTGGCCAGCTCCTCGTCGACCGGAAGCTTCTCGAAGCCCGGCGCCGCCACCCGGCTGCGCACGATCGCGCGCACCGCTCCTTGGTCCACGGCGCGTTGGACTGTAGTGGCAAAGGCGGACCAGGAATCGACTTCCTTGCGCTCCACGGCCAGGAGGATATCGCTGCTCGCCGGATAGCCGGGGAGGAGCTTGAGTTTGGCCCCGGTGAATTCTTTGAGCAAAAGCGGAAAGTCGTGGGCGTTCGACCCGGGGCCCGTCGTCCCCGCGACCAGCTCGCGGTCGGCCTTGCGGAGGTCGTCGAAGGTCTTATAGGGCAGGTCCGCCCGGACCGAGAGCATCACTCCGTCGCCGCCCGAAGAGCCGATCCACTGGAACTTGCGCATGTCGAAGCGCGCCTGCTCCACTTTCGAGAGCTGCGCGATGCCGACGTTGGGGTTCGCCGCCAGCAAGGTCAGGCCGTCGGGCTTCGCTATGTTGAAGACGTGGTTGGTTGCCAGAAGATGGGCGGCGCCGGGCATGAACTGAACCACCGCCGCCGGCTTGCCGGGGATGTACTTCCCCAGGTGGTGCGCGACGATCTGCGCCGCGACCGTCAGGCTGCCGCCTTTGGCCCCGATGAAGATGGTGATAGATTTTCCCTCATAAAAATTGGCCTGCGCCCGCGCGGGCACAGCCGTCAAGGGAAGCATTAAGAAACCGGCCAGGACACTCAAAATCCACGTGCGTTTCATGGGTCCCTCCTGTTTTATGGAAATACATTTGGAGTCGTTGACTCCGGCATCGAGCAGGCGGAGCCTATCCAAGAAGGCATAATGGTGTCAAGAGGCCCCGGCGTGGCGCTCACCGCCGAAGGCGTCTCTCAAGATCGATGCAATAGCTCCCTCGGGGAACCGAACTTTCCGACGAGAAGGCGCTGGACAATTTCTCCGCCTTGGAGTAATGGGAAATTCCAGCCAGCCGCGTAAAGGGAGGGAGAAAAAAATGCCTTTTTACAAGATTGCCGAAATGCGAGAGAACGCCGCTACGGCGAACCCGCAGCAGTTCGTGAAGACCGCCGTCGGCGAATTCATGAAGGCGGGAATCGTGCGCAAGCCGGAAGACGAGGGCCCACCGCTGCACATGCATCCCAACGAGGAGCAGTTCACTCTGGTGCTTGAGGGCAAGCTCCACTTCGTCCTCGGCGACGAAGAGCGCATCTGCGAGCGCGGCGACCTGATCCACATCCCGCGCTTCACCAACCATAGAAGCCGCGCCATCGGCGGCACGGCGGTTTTCTTCACGGTGAAGAGCCCGGCCGGGGACGGCGACCTGGACCAGGACTACAACCGGGCCGAGGGCGCGGAGCAGGCCGAGAAGCGCTTCGCGGAGGCCAGGAAAAAAATTTAACAGAGTTTAAAAAGCTCTGTTCACGGGCTGGTCAAAAAGGTCCCAGATGCAAGGCGCGCGATAAATCGACGAGCGGAGGCGTACTTGGGCAGTACGTCGGAGCGAGGCGATTGAGCGCAACGAAGCAGATGGGCCTTTTTCAACAGCCTGTTAAGAGTTATCCGCCGAACTTGATATACTTGACCATCTCCTTCTGCACCTCGGGGGACTGCTGAAGAATCGCGCTGATCCCCTTCAGGACCTCGTCCCCGGGGATATGGCGGAAATCCAATTTGGCCTTCCGGCCGTCAGCCTCCAGGCCGGGATCTTTGAGAACCTTGGCCAATGCTTCTCTCAACACGGCGACGCGGTCCGCCGGGGTTCCGGGCGGCGCGGCAATGGCCCTGCCGATGGCCAGCGGGGCGCCCTTGATTCCCATCAGCGCCTTTCCCAGAGGCCGCACGGCCCCGCGCTCGACCACCGGGCGGACCGTGGCGGCAAAGGCGGTCCAGATGTCCACCTCCCTGCGCTCCACCGCCAGCAGGATATCGGAGTTGGCGGGATAGCCGGAAACGATTTTGAACTTCACGCCGGTGAATTCCTTGAGCATCAGCGGGAAGTCGTGGGCGTTGGAGCCCGGCCCGGTGGTCCCGGCCACCAGCTCGCGGTCCGCTTTTCTAAGCTCATCGAAGCTCTTGTAGGGAAGATCCGAGCGGATGGTGAGGACGACTCCGTCGGAGCCCGACGATCCGAGCCACTCGAATTTTCTGACGTCGAAGCGCACGCCG
>JACPDC010000162.1 GCA_016184235.1 Deltaproteobacteria bacterium
AGATCAAAAAAGCCGTTGGCAGAGGGATTGCTCCAATCGGCCTGGGGGGTCGCTGAGGCCGCATTGATATAGAGGGCGGAGGGTGGTGTGAAGGGAGCCACGGAACGTCTCACGTAGCCCTGGACAACGCGTGTGCTGCCGACAGGTCCGGACGAGCGAGAGGTGAGAACGATAGTATTGTTGGTGTCGCTGGCGGCCCCGCCTGTGTCGGCAGGGTCGTTTTGCGCGGTGACAGTGTAGCTGAATTCAGAGCCGGCAGGAAAGGCGGAATTGGAAGCCAGCGCGCAGGGAGGGGTTGCGCAACTGAGCTGAGCATTGAAGTTCCACACCCAGGGGATGGACGCCAACGCATGCTGCAAACCGGCGTCCGCGACCTGCATGGTTTGAACAGCGAGTTTGAAATTGCCGGCTTTCTTGAGCTCGAGCCGGCTGAAGACGAGGCCGCCCGTGATAAAAATCAGGAAGAAGGCCATGACGAAGATGACCATGAAGAGCGTAAACCCTTGATTGCCTCGTAAGATCTTCATGGCGTGATGGCCCGTTGATCAATGCTCCCGGTGACGCCGACTCCGATGGTGAAGGCGCCGACAGTGCCGCTTACGCTCGCCCGCTTGAAGTTGTTGGTAAGGGTTCTCGACGGATTCGGAATTGGCACTGTCTGCGTGATCTGGGAGGAGGTGGCGGTCCATGTAACGTTGATCGGGATGGTGAGACCGAGGGAGGTGGTGACTATGGTGATCAGGCTGGCTGTGCCCTCTTTATAGTTGATATTGATATCCTTGTTGCCCACGCTCTGCGAAAACCATCCCACACCTGGCGCAAAGCCTGAGACTATCCAGTGTTCCGTCGCAGGAGGCTTCACGTCCAAAGCGGTAAGATGAAACCCGGCGGCATTCGCCACCGCCCGCTGGCTGGACTCCCCGGCGAATGAGTCGGAAAAAAACCCGAGCAGCAGCGCAAATGCGGTCAGACATCGGAAGATATCCTTCCTCATTACCAACTTAACTTCAGACATCATAAGAGGCATACTCCTGGTCGAGATTCTATTTTCTGAGAGCCCATCGGTCTTTAATATTTCTCCGGGATTTACCGGATAACGAGATGGGATATTAGACGGGGATGGAAGGGAAAGAAATCAGGCGAAAGCCGTAAAGAAAGGCGGGAAGATACCCGAGGCAAACGTCAGGTGATCACCTTAGAAACATTCCAAAGTTATTTTTCCTTCTACTGGAGTTCGCTCTTGAGCCAGCACACGATGGTCGGCAGGGTCTCCGGGGTCTGGCCCATGTGGCCGCCGGGAAAGACCCGCGCCGATTTTGGAGTCCCGTATTCCAAGAGAATATAGAGATCGTCGATCGGGGTTTGCAGGTCCTCTTTCCCGTTCACGATCAGCATCGGACAGGAAGGCTTGTCCAGCCAGCCCTGCGTCTTCAGCGACAGCGTGGGAAAGATCTTCGCCAGCTCATCGATAGTCTTGACGCCGAAGGCCATGCAGCGGGCGACGTCATGGTCCATAAGATAGCTCTCCGCGTTGGTCGACTCGCGCAGCCAGTTTTCCTGGAAAAAGTAGTGCACCCCTCCGCCCCAAACCACGGCGGCGCGAAGCCGCTTGGCCTCGACAAAGGCCATCTTGGCCGCCCAGTAGCCGCCGAAGCTCCTCCCCAAGATCGCGATGCGCTTGGGATCGACCTCGGGCCGCTTCTCCAGATAGTCGATCATCGCGCTGTAAAGGCTTTCGGCAGTTGTCGAGCCTCTGATCGGGCACTCCCCCACGCCGGGCATGTCCACGGCGCAAGTCGCCAATCCCGCTTGCTGCAAGGCCTCGTCGTATTCGTAGGACTCCGCCTTGAATGAGTCGATGCCGCCGAAGTTGATCACCACCGGCTGCCTGGTGCCGCGTCGCACGCGCAGGTAAGCGGGGATGGTCTTGTTTCCGTAAGGCACCTCGACCCTCTCCAGCGGCGGCCCAAAGTAGCGGCCGGCCTTTTCGTAAAGCTCCAGACTCTTGCGGAAGCATTCCCTTTTTCCCTGGACGTGGGGCACCGGGTAGCGTCCTGTGGTGTAATAGGTATAGGCCATGACGTAGGCCTCGCGCGCCTCTTTGAGCTTACCCGCTTTCTCAAGCTTGGCGCCTTCTTCCTCGTAGGGCTTGGCCACGCGCGACCACTCCGCGGCCCAAAGCTCCGGATCTTTGCTGGTGAGCCGCCCCAGCACGAATTCCACCTCTTCCCTCCTGGCCCGCCGGAAGATATTGCGCTTCCCGGTGCGCTCGCGGACCATCGCCTTGATCTCTTCCAGATTTTTCACCCGACCCATAAGCACTCCAGGCGATAGGCAATAGTCAAAAGGCAATAGGCAAAAGAAAAAACTCAGAGGATTCCTATTGCCTACCGCCTAATGCCTGTTGCCTTTTAACTTACCTTGGCAAGGAGATCAAGTGAGATTCTCCTTGAGACTTTATCGAAAATAGCCTATGAAGACGTAAATCCATGGCTCAACTGATCGAGGTCAAAAATCTCCACACCTCCTTCTTCACCCCCGACGGCGAAGTGAAGGCCGTGGATGGAGTGAGTTTGGAAATCGAGGAAGGCAAGACCTTGGGGCTGGTGGGGGAGTCGGGCTGCGGCAAGAGCGTCACCGCGCTTTCGATCATGCGTCTGGTGCCGTCGCCGCCGGGCAAGGTGGTAGGGGGCGAGATCCTCTATCGCGGACGCGATCTCTTGAAGCTCGACGGCGAGGCGATGCGGAAGATTCGCGGTAACGAGATCTCCATGATCTTCCAGGAGCCGATGACCTCCCTGAATCCGGTCTTTACGATCGGAAACCAGATCGGCGAGGCGATCCGGCTGCACCAGGGGCTGGGCAGGAAGGAAACGCGGGAAAAGACTATCGAGATGCTCAGGCTGGTGAAAATCGCCGATCCGGAGCAGAGGATTGACGACTACCCGCACCAGCTCTCCGGCGGGATGCGTCAGAGGGTGATGATCGCGATGGCGTTATCGTGCAATCCCAGCCTGTTGATAGCGGATGAGCCCACCACCGCCTTGGATGTCACCATCCAGGCGCAGATCCTGGAGCTGATGAAGGAGCTGCAGCAGAAGCTGGGCATGTCGTTATTGCTGATCACGCACGACCTGGGCGTGGTGGCCGAGCAGGCGGATGAGGTCGCGATCATGTACGCGGGCAAAGTCGTGGAGCGGGCCAAGGCCAAGGAGATCTTCGATCGCCCGCTGCATCCGTATACCGTCGGGCTTTTGAATTCGCTGCCGGGAGCGGGCAACAATAAGAAAAAGAGATTGGATGCCATACCGGGAATGGTGCCGAGCCCGCTCGAGCTGCCCGGTGGCTGCCGCTTCCGCGACCGCTGCCCCAAGGCGGCGGGGATTTGCGCCGAGGCCGAGCCGCCCTTAGAGGAAAAAGGGAAGGAGCATTCTGTCGCGTG
>JACPDC010000163.1 GCA_016184235.1 Deltaproteobacteria bacterium
CCTTGGCGGTCTTGAGATTGATCACCAGGTTGAGCTTCGACGGCAGCTCGATGGGAAGATCCGTCGGTCTCGCCCCCTTGAGGATTTTATCGACCAGCATAGCCCCCTGCTGGCCCAAAGCGTAATACTCCGAGCTGTAGCCGGCTACATACCCTTTTCTAACGGTCTGCACATTGGGGCCGACGCTCGGAAGCCTTTCTTTGATGCTCTTTTGAACAATCGCTTCTGTAAGCGCCGTTAATGGAGCCTCGGGGGGAACCAGCAGGCCGTCGCCGGCATCCCGTGTGACAAGAGCGACCTGTTCCTTCACCGCAGCCGGGTTTTGGCCGCGAAATTGTATTTCCGTCAGCTCAAGACCCAGCCTCTTGGCCGCCTGCCGAACCAATTGCTGATAGGCCTCATAGTCTTTCACCGCGGCATAGTGGAGAAAAATAATCCGTTTCATCAACGGCGCGATCTCTTTTAAAAGCTCCACCCGTTTCTCCATGAGGTCACGGGACGAGCTGGAGATTCCGGTCAGGTTATTGCCCGAGACGGCATAGCTTTTCACCAGCCTTAGCGGATCTCCCGCGCTCAGAAAGACCACGGGGAGGCTGGTGGTCCTCTTGGCAACGGGAACCGTGGCCGTAGTCGAGGAGGTCACGATCAGGTCCGGTTTATCCTGGACTAATTTCTGCGCCATCTTCTCCAGCGTGTCGAGATCTCCCTTGGCATTGTAAAGATCGTAGCGGATATTTTTGTCTTCGAGGTACCCCAGCTCCGCCATTCTTTTTTTAAAGCCGTCAAACGCGGGCACGAACTGGTCCTCGGCGACCAATGCGCCGATGCGGTAGACCCTCTGGGCCTCGGCCGGGCCCGGCAAAGAGAGAAGGCAGGCAAGAGAGAGGACGGAGGCCGCCGCTTTGATGCCGGGCAGGATCACTCGATCACCTCGTCCGCCCTGAGCAGGATCTCTTTGGGGATTTTGAGACCGATCGCCTTAGCGGACTTAAGATTGATAACCAGCTTCAATTTGTCAGGATACTCAATAGGAAGATCCGACGGCCTGGCCCCCTTGAAAATCTTGTGCACGAGCATGGCTCCCTGCTCACCCAGGGAGAAGTAATCCGGCCCGTAAGTGGCGAGCGCGCCCTTGTACACTTGGGGAATGAGCGTAGGAATGACCGGGAGCTTCTCCCGAAGCGAGTGCTCCACTATAATGTCAATAAAGCCACCAAAGAGCACATCGGGTTGCAGAACAATGGCATGCGCTGTCTTGTGCGTTATGGTGGGCATCACGCGCCTCAACTCCTCGCCGCTGGACGCCTTGACCTCATGGATGGTTATTCCATTATTTTTCGCCGCCGCCTGAACCGCAGCCAGGTTCTCTCGATAGTTCACTCCTTTGGGATTGTTGAGGGCGACCACCCGCTTGACCCCGGGGGCGAGATCCCTGAGCAACTCCAGCCGCTTGGCCGTGAGCTCCAGGGAACCTGAGCTGATCCCTGTCAGGTTATTGCCGGAACTGGCATAGCTCTTTACGAGCTCGAGGGGATTTCCGGAGCTTAAGAAAACCACCGGCAGATTGCTCCCCCGGGTCAGCTTGGCCACAGGAACCGTCGCAGTGGTGGAAGAAGTTACAATGAGATCAGGCTTGTCTTGAATCATCTTCTCGGCAAACTGTTGCAATTTCTTTCGATCCAACTGGGCGTTATAAACCTCGCACTGGATATTTTTCCCTTCGATGTAGCCGAGCTCCGCCATCTTTTTTTTGAACCCTTCAATCGCCGGGGCAAACTGCTCTTCAGCCAATAGCGCTGCGACGCGGTACACCTTCTGCGCGCCCGCCTCGCGCGGGCTCATCCAGATGACGAAGAAGGTTAAAAACGAGACCAGCAGAGATACCATCTCAATTCCCCTTCCTCGACTCACCGGGCTTATCCACAGGCGACCGGACCTCTCCGCCCGGAACCATTTTGAGGATGGCCTCTTTGCTGAAGCGCCAGCTGCCGCCGAATTTTCTCGCGGGAATCGATCCCTGCCGGGCCAGACTATACACGGTCCGAGGGTGTATTTTCAGCAGAGCAGCGACTTCGGATGCGGTTAAGATTTCGTCCATCGGGATGCTTCTGAGACAGCTTGATTTTCCCAAATTTTCTCAAATACGCACGATTTGTGCCATAATATGACATAATTTCGCTCAATGGAAAAGCTTGTTTTTCCGGGCTTTTTTTGCGCCAACCTGTCAAGAGCCGTCACCCGGAATGCGGCGCCCAGGCAGGCCGAGCATAAATGTACAGAATGGGCGGTTTACGGGGAGCTTACCCGCAAAGGCAATTGGATAGACTCAGCGGCGGATAACGGCCCCCGACCTGAGAATCAAGATCAGCGCAAGGATAAAAAGGACCAGCGCCCCGAATCCGTTGAGAAGGGAGAAATCGACTAGAAGATTGCCGTTTGCCAGCCTCCGCGCCAGCGGCGCAATCCAGAGAGCAAGGGACCAGAGGGTCATGACCAGCATAAAAAGCGTCGGCAGCAGTGTCACCAAGAAAATCTTGCCCTTTCGCCTCCTGAGCCAGACAGTTAAACCGAGAAGCGTCAACGCCGCCAGGAGCTGGTTGCTGGTCCCGAACAGAGACCACACCAAGGCCCAGGTGGGAACCGGATTGCTGTCCCCGAGCTGAATCGTCGCAGGAACGAACAGCACATAGGCCCCTGGGATCGCCAGAGTGCACAGCGTCGCGGCATATCTCCCGAAGGCTCCTTTCCACCCCGTCAACTCCTGAAAAAGATAGCGGCCCAGCCGCGTGGCCACGTCTAGGGTGTCGTAGATGAACGTCGCAAAAGTGAGCAGCGCGAAGGAGCGGGCCAGTTCCATATCGACGCCGAAAAGGTTGACAAAGCCTGCCAGGCCGTTGGCGAAGATCCGGTCCGGCTGCTCTTTCACCATCGGATCCCCTGTGGCAAGCACCATCACTGTGGACAGCGAGATGACCGCTACCATCCCCTCCATCAACATGGCCCCGTACCCGATGCGCCGGCAGTCGGACTCCTTCTCAACCTGTTTGGAGGTGGTCCCCGAGCTGACAATCCCGTGAAAGCCGGAACAGGCGCCGCAGGCGATGGTCACAAACAGCAGGGGAAACAGGGGCAGCCCTTTGGGGTTCGTCCAACCGACAAAAAAGGGATACTGGACCGACCATCCCCCCGCGAGGAGCCCTGCCAGGCCGAAGAACAGAAAGCCGTAAAGAAAAAATCCGCCCAGGTAGCCGCGCGGCTGCAGCAAGAGCCACATCGGCATGATGGAGGCGGTAAAGCAATACGCCAGGAGAAGGAGGTCCCACGCAATCCGGGGCTCAACGCCCCAAGAAGCGGGAATAGATAGAGGGATCTTCTGCCCTCCCCATATGATCACTCCCACCAGCGGAACGAAAATGACTGTTGCCAGCCACAGGGGAAGGCAGCGAGAGCCAGATGAAGGCGAGGAAAAAGAGAAAGGCCCGCTCTCCCATATAGGCGCGCACGATCTCCGCCACCGACTGGGCCTTGTGCCTGACAGAACCGACCAGGCTGGCGAAATCATGGACCGCGCCGATAAAGACGGATCCAAAGATCACCCATATCAAAGCGGGGCCCCAGCCGAACCACAGCCCCGCCAGGATGGGTCCGACAATGGGACCCGCGGCGGTAATGGCCGAGAAGTGCTGCCCGAAAAGAAATCGCGCCTTGGCCGGGACGTAGTCCACACCGTCGTTGACCAGGCACGCCGGCGTGGGGTTAACGTCGTTCAACTCAAAAGAGCGGGCAACGAAGCCGCTGTAAAGCCTGTAG
>JACPDC010000164.1 GCA_016184235.1 Deltaproteobacteria bacterium
CGCAGCTCCTGGGCGACCGTTTCGACGACGCGGCCTTTCGCGTTCGTTTCCAGGAAACGGTGGGCAGCGACATCGAGCGCATGGACGACTTGCTGGAGGCCATGCTCGATTTTTCGCGCTTTACCCACCCTGCGGCCGGTAAAATTTCTCTCTATGAGCACGTGCGCGGCGCCCTGGAGGAGATCGTCCCGGATTGCATCAGGAAAGGGGCCACCATACGCTGGGGGAGGAAAGATGAGGCGGCGGAGGTATTCGCGGACGAACTGCAGCTCCGCTACGCGTTCAAGAATATGCTCCGCGCCGTCCTGGCCCAGGTCAGGCCCGCGGCCGAGATCCAAATCGACGTCGGAGGGGAAGGAAGAGTGGAGGTGTCCTATGTTCCCGAGGGGGGACGGATGAGCCCGCTGAACCAGTATCTCGACATCTCCCCGTCCGAAGCGGGCGATGAGGCGGTGCCGCTGCGGGTTCTCCTCGCCAAGATCCTGCTGGAACGAAACGGCGGGGGGATGAAAGTGAGCCACCTCGATGGGGGAAAAGTGCGGATCCAGGCGGAGCTTCCAGTGGCTTAGGAGAGGCGAGGAGAAAAAATGAGTCAACCCTGCATGCTGGTCGTCGACGACGAGACCGGAGTGAGAGAATCGATCCGCCTGATCTTCGGCAAGGACTTTCGGCTGTGCGAGGCGAAATCCGGAGAGGAGGCGCTCCGTAGAACACGCGATGAGCAGCCCGAGATCATTCTCCTGGACATTCTGATGCCGGGGTGCAACGGTCTCGATACCCTGAAGCAGATCAAGACGCTCCATCCCGCCGGGCAGGTGATCATGCTGACCGCGCTGAATACCGCCCGCACGGCGTTTACCGCGAAGGAGTCAGGGGCCTTCGATTACGTCACCAAGCCTTTCGACGTGGACGAGCTGCGCCTCAGGGTGAGCCGCGCGCTCGAGAGGACACAGCTCTCCAGCGAGCTCGAGCGGCTCAAGGAAGAGGTGGCGAGGAAATACGGCATCGAGAACATCGTCGGCAAGTCCAAGGCGATGCTGGACATCTATAAAATCGTGGCCATGGTGGCCGCCAGGAAGAGCACCGTCCTGATCACCGGCGAGAGCGGGACGGGAAAAGAGTTGATCGCCCGCGCCATCCATTTTAACAGCGACCGGCGCGCCAAGCCGTTTGTCGTGATCAACTGCGCGGCGCTGCCGGATACGTTGATCGAGAGCGAGCTTTTCGGCTACGAGAAGGGGGCCTTCACCAACGCCCATCAAAGAAAGGTCGGCCATTTCGAGCTGGCCCATGGCGGCACGCTGTTTCTCGACGAGATCGGCGAGCTCGGCATAGGGACCCAGGCCAAATTCCTCAGGGCCGTGGAGATGGAGACCTTTACCCGTCTCGGCGGGACCGAGGAGACCAAGGTCGATGTCCGGGTGATCGCCGCCAGCAACCGGGATCTGGAGAAGCTTGCCGGGAGCGGCGGCTTCCGCCGGGATCTCTTTTACCGGCTCAACGTGGTCTCCCTGCGGCTCCCGCCCCTGAGGGAGCGGCGGGAGGATATCCTTTTGCTGCTCGATCATTTCCTCAAGCTCAAGGCCAAGGAGAGCGCGGTAGCGCCCAGGATCCTCGCCCCCGAAGTGATCGACTGCGTGATGTCCTACCCGTGGCCCGGAAATGTCAGGGAGCTGGAGAACCTCGTCGAGCGGCTCACCGTTTTGTCTCCTCACGAGACCGTCACGCTGGCCGATCTTCCCGAGGGAATGCGTTTTCGCGACCCGACTGTCTCCTTAAAGGAAAAAGTGCTGCAAGGCTCCAGTCCCTTGAGCGACGCCGTGGATGAGTTCGAGAGAGAGATGATCTTGAAGGCGCTCCAAAAAACCGGCTTCAACCAGACCAAAGCGGCATCGCTGCTGGGAACCAGCCGCAGGGTGCTGCGCTACCGGATGGAGAAGCTGCAGATTACCGAGAGCGATCAGAATCTGCAGGACACAAAACTGTCCGGCTAGTGAGCAAATTTGTTCCCGCGCTATTTCGCGACCAAATCGCTATTCCTAGTATAGGATAGCAATAGCTCCTCTATAAGTAGTGTTTCTTGCCTGTTCCGGCTGGCCATATTTCGGCCCCGGTCCCACTCCCACCAGTACTGAAAACCACGTAAATTAAGCTAGTTACGTCGTTCCGCTCGATGGCATACCAATTGCTCGATTAGAATCCGTTTTTGCCTTCCAACGTTATGGATAGAGCCAACATCCTGATTGTCGATGACGAAATGGGTCCGCGGGAATCCCTGAAGATGATTCTCAAACCCTATTTCAACGTGTACACGGCGGAGCGCGGCGGGCAGGCGATCGATATGGTCAACCAGGTCCCCATCGATCTGGTGACGGTGGACCTGAAGATGCCCGGGCTTCCGGGGACCAAGGTCTTGGAAAAGATCAAGCAGCGCGACCCGGACATAGAGGCGATCATCATTACGGGGTATGGCTCCATGGATACGGCGATCGAGGGGTTGAGGCTGGGCGCGTTCGACTATATCTCCAAGCCGTTCGATGTGCAGCACATCCTCGCTTTGGTGCGGCGCGCGCTGGAGCGCCGCGCCGCGCGATTGAAGCTGCGAGAGATAAAGTCCGAATTTCTCGCCAACGTCTCGCACGAGCTGCGCACCCCTCTGAGCGTCGTGATCGGCTTCGTTTCCATTCTGTTGGACCAGCTCGTCGGCAAGCTTACCGACGAACAGCACAGGGCGCTGGAGAAAGTCTATAAGAATTCCGAGGAGCTGCTCGGGCTCGTGGATAACGTGCTCTGTCTGACGTCGCTGAATTCCGGAGATCTCCCCTTGATGGAGAAGGAATTCGAGGTCGGCCTGGTGGCCAAGGAAATCGCCCAACGGTACGCGAAGCAGCTGGAGGAAAAGGGGATCGAGCTGGCCATCCAGTCGCCTCCCGGCGGGGTGCGCACGGTGAGCGACCCCGCCAAGCTGAGCCGGATCTTCCACAACCTGCTGCAGAACGCCGTCAAGTTTACCGCTAAAGGACAAATTACGGTGAAGGTGCACCGGTCGGCCAACCGGGGCGTGGTGGATCTGGAGATTATAGACACGGGAGTGGGGATCCCGCGCGACCACATCGAAGGCATGTTTCAACCGTTTCAGCAGCTCGACGGCTCCATGCGGCGGGAATTTTCCGGCCTGGGGTTAGGACTGACGGTGGCCCGCCGGCTCACCGATTTTCTCGGCGGAACCCTGGAGATCAGGAGCCAGCCCAACGTAGGGACCCATGTCCTCTTGAGCGTCCCTTACCGGGCAGCGACGCAAAAAAGCGAGTTCTCCGAGCTCAGGCACTAGAGCTCGACATGCCGGGATTCTGCCGGCTGGGAGGGCGAGGAAAGAGATGGCGGCTAAAGCAAAAATTCTGGTTGTCGAAGACAACGAGGACAA
>JACPDC010000165.1 GCA_016184235.1 Deltaproteobacteria bacterium
CTTCACTTCGCCCTATGTGATCGGCCGCGACCCGGAAACCGGGGTGACCAACATGGGGACCTACCGGATGCAGCTCAAGGGCAAGCGCAAGACCGGCATCTATTTCGGCAACAACCTGCAGGACTTGAGGCGCATCATCGATAAAAACGAAAAGAAGGGGCGCCCCACGCCCGTGGCCGTCGTGCTCGGGACCGATCCGGTCATCGGACTTACCTCGGTCTCCAAAGTGCCCTTCGGCCTCGATGAGCTGGCGGTGGCCGGCGGGCTGCGCGGCGCTGCGGTCGAGGTGGTCCGCTGCAAAGGCTCGGACCTCGCGGTTCCCGCGACCGCAGAGATCGTCCTCGAGGGGGAGATCCCCGCGGGCGTGCGCGAGGAGGAGGGGCCGTTCGGCGAATATCCGGGCTACATGAGCCAGGGGGGACCCTCGTTCGTCTTCGAGGTCAAGCGCATGACCACCCGGAGGCCTTCGTGAGCCAGATGCCGCCGAGCGAGTCGAGCTGCATCCGGGGCTTCGGCTTCGAGGTGCCGATCTACAAGAAGCTCAAATATGATCTCGGCCTGCCGATCGCGGACCTCCACCTCAAGACCGCGGGCGGCAGCACCGCCTATCTGGTGATGTCGATGAAGAAGGAGCATGAGGGGCAGCCCAAGCAGGCGATCTGGGGCGCCTGGGCCGTGCTGCCGCGCTTCGCCAAGTTCACCGTCGTGGTGGACGACGACATCGACGTGCGCGACTCCTTCGCCGTGGATTGGGCGATGAGCTTCCGGGTCCAGCCGGCGCGGGATATCTTCATCGAGCCCAACACCCTGAGCGTCCCCCTCGACCCTTCGGCTCATCGAGGTGGAAAGGCGCTGGAAAGAGTACGGGCTGGACCGGATCTCCTGATCCTTCGCGCGCCGGATTAAATTTTCAGCTCTTCGGGGGGGGTCACCGAGAACACGTCGAAGGCATTGAGGGTGCAGGCGAGCATGGCGTAGTAGCCTATCGTCGCGGTCAGCTCCACCACTCCTCTCTCCCCCAGCCGGGAATAAAGCGCTTGGAAAGTCGCCTCGCTCAGTCGATGGGAGCGCAGCAGCTCCCGCGCGCAGCTTACGATTTGAGCCTCTTCGAAAGAGAACTTCTCCGCCCCTTGGCGCTGGTGGATCGCCCGTATGGTTTCCATGGAAATGCCCGTCTTCTGCGCGTGCGCCACATGGGCCGCCCATTCGTGCTTGCAGTTGAGCTCGCGCGCTGTGGCCAGGGCCGCGAGCTCCAAGATTTTCGGCTCCAGCTTCGATTCAAAGCGGATGTAACTCCCCAGGTGCGCGGTGCGCCCGGCGATCTCAGGGCTGTGCAGCAGGGCGGCAAAAGGGCCGCGCACAAAGCCCCGGCTCTGCGCTATGGCGTCGTAGATTGCGTGGTGCTCGGGCGGCAGGCTCTCTTTCTTGTCGATCAGAGGTATGCGGGCCATGGCTGCTCCTTTACCGGCCGAAGAAGATCTGGCGGAAATCACTCTGGAGCTTCTTAAGCTGCTCCACGGTCGGGTTGTCCATAAAGACCAGGTTGGCGGCGACTTTTTCCGCCTCTTGGATCGCCGGGTAGATGCCCGGGGCGAGAACGAACTCCCCGGCCCCGGCGACCAGCTTTTGCCCTTCGGCCGAGCACATGTATTCGAGAAAAATTTTTCCGGCGTTCGGATTGGCCGCCTTCGCGCTAAGACCTAAGTCGCTCGGATCGGCCAGATACTTCTCCAGCGGCGCATAGCCGATCGGCCCCTTTTGTTGAGCGACGTACTGGACGTAAGTGATCCCGAGCGGGGCCTCGCCTCTTATAATAGTCGTGGGGATCGGGGCGAAGGAGTCGACCAGATGGGGCTTTTGCTTGGCCAGGGCCTTCACGAAGTCGAGCCATCTCTCCCCCTTGAGTTTTTCCATGTTCCAAAGAAGCTGCGCCGTGCTGCTGTGCCGGGAAGGATCCGGCATGGCGAATTTACCCTGCCATTTGGCCTGGAGAAGATCGTCGAAGCTCCGCGGCGCATCTCCCGCTTTAACCAGCTCCGTGTTGTACAGGACGCCTACCGGCGTAACCCGCCAGGGAGTGACAAGAGCGTCCTTCTCTTTATACTTCGCCGGGAAACTCTCGGAAGCGGGAGGGATGTACTTGGCGAAGACATTTTCACGCCTCAGCAAGGCAAGTCCGCCGCGCACTCCGGTCACGACGTCAAAGTTGGGCCGGCCCGCGCGCCACTCGGTCAAGGCGCGGTCTATGACCTTGGTGGCATCGGCGCGCCAGTACTCGATCTTGATGCCGTATTTGGCCTCGAAGCCCTTCTGGATGAGGCCCATGATTTTCGGCACCACGGTGCCGTAGATGACGACCTTGCCCTCTTTTTTGGCCGCCTCCGGGTTGACCCGTCGCTTTGCTGTGACAGTCATAGCCTTTACCTCCTGACCGGCGGGTGTTAGCAAGCCATCTATAGTAGAAAGGGGATCGACAAGGCAAACCCTCAAAACTCATATACGAACGCGGAAAGAGTTGACAGGGAGTCGAATTCTTGATGAAAGATGGGCGTAGCCCGCTAGGGGCGAGGAGCGGTTATGAGCGATAAACAAATCGAGCCGAATTTGCGTTACAGCGATCTGCGCGAATGGATGCGCGAGGCGGAGCAGCTGGGAGAGCTGCGCACGGTCCTGGGGGCCTCCTGGCAGGAGGAGATCGGGCTCGCCGCAGACGCTGTGATCCGCTCCGACCATGGCCCGGCGGTGCTCTTCGACGAGGTGCCCGGCTGCGCCAAGGGCTTTCGGTTGCTCATCAATTGCTTCGCCGGCAAGCGGCGCTGCATGACTCTGGGTTTTCCCGACGATCTTACCAAGCAGGAGCTGAGCGAGGCCTTCTTCGAGCACTATTTAAAGAAGGAGCGGCGTATCGCGCCGCAGATCGTGGAGAGCGGCCCGGTATTCGAGAACGTGCTGACCGGCGCCGATATCGACGTCACGAAATTTCCCACGCCGGTCTGGCACGCCGCCGACGGCGGCCGCTACATCGGCACCGGCTGCTTCACTGTGAGCATGGACCCTGACGAGCGTTGGGTCAACGTGGGGTGCTACCGCGCGATGATTCAGGATCGCAAATCCGTGAGCCTGCTCATGGTGCCGGGAAAGCACGGCCACATCCATCGGGAGAAATACTTCAGCCGCGGCGAGCGCATGCCCGTCGCCCTGGTCGTGGGCAGCGATCCGCTTTTTTTCTTCGTCGCGGGAACGGAGTTTCCCTATGGGGTCTCCGAGTTCGACATCGTCGGCGGTATGCGCGGCCGGCCGGTCGAGCTGGTGCGGGGCAAGGTGACCGGGCTGCCTTTCCCGGCCCACGCCGAGATCGTGCTCGAAGGCTATCTCGACCGCGACATGCGCAAGCACGAGGGGCCGTTCGGCGAGTGGATGGGCTACTACGCGGGAGGCTCGAGCCCCCAGCCGGTGCTCGACATCCGGGCGATCTACCACCGCAACGATCCGATCATCCTGGGCGTGCCGCCGCTCGGCGGGGGTCCGGACGAGATGGCGCGCTACCGCGCGGTGATGCGCTCGGCGATGCTCAAGCAGGAGCTCGCAGCGGCCGGGCTCCCGGACGTGCGGCAGGTCTGGTGCCACGAGGTGGGCGCTTCGCGGATGCTGCACGGCATCGCCATCAAGCAGCGCTACCCCGGCCATGCCAAGCAGGCGGGGGTGCTGGCCTCGAGCTGCGGCTCGACCGTCTACGGCTGCAAGTTCGTGATCGTGGTCGACGACGATGTCGACGTGTCGAACTTCGAGGAGCTGATGTGGGCGATGATGACCCGCTGCGATCCGGCCACTTCCATCGATATCCTGCGGCGAATGCGCACCACGCCCGCCGATCCCAGGCTTACGCCGGCGCAGCGCGCGGCCGGCGACCTCACCAACTCCCGCGCGGTGATCGACGCCACCCGCCCGTTCGAGTGGATGGATAAGTTCCCCAAGGTCAACGCCCCGAGCCCTGAGGTCGCGCGCAAGGCGCGGGAGAAATTCGGCTACCTGCTGCGTTAGCCGGTTGGAAAGATCGGAGCCAGAGGCGAGCGTGAGCGAGATACGCTTTGTCGACACCACGCTGCGCGACGGCCACCAGAGCCTCTGGGCCGAGCAGATGCGGACCGGGATGATTCTCCCCATCGCCTCGCGCATCGACCAGGCGGGCTTCGAGGCGGTGGAGATCTTAAGCCCCTCGTTCTTCAAGAAATGCGTGCGCGAGCTCAAAGAGGATCCCCTGGAGCGGGTCCGGCTGGTCTCGAAAATCATCACCAGGACGCCGCTCCGGGCGATCCGGAGCCGCCACATCACCGGCCTCCACCTGACGCCGGCCGGGGTCTCCGAGCTCTGGCTTGAGCGCGCGGCCGCGAACGGCATCAACGAGATCCGCAGCTCGGATCCCTCCAACACCCCGGCCCACTGGGAGGAAATGGTGCGCAACGCCCAGAGGGTCGGGCTCGCCACGGTGGTGAACCTGATCTTTTCGATCTCGCCCAAGCACACTGACGAATATTACGCGGCGCGGGCCAAGGCGGCGGCTAGGCTCGACGTGGCGCGGATCTGTCTCAAGGATCCGGGCGGGCTGCTCACCCCGGAGCGCACCCGGGCGCTCGCGCCGATAGTGCTGAAGCAGGCTGGCAAGATACCGGTCGAGCTGCACACCCACTGCAACACCGGCCTCGGCCCGCTCTGCTGCCTTGAGGCGATCCAGCTCGGCATCCGGTCGGTGAACACGGCGATCCCCCCCCTGGCGCACGGCTCCTCCAACCCGTCGCTGTTCAACGTGGCGCAAAACGCCCGCGCCCTGGGCTACTCGACCGCCGTCGACGAAGAGATCCTTAAGCCGGTCTCCGACCACCTCACCTCTATTGCGAGGCGCGAGGGGCTGCCGATCGGCAGCCCCGCCGAGTACGACTCCTACCATCCGATCCATCAGGTGCCGGGCGGGATGATCTCCAATTTTCGCCACCAGCTCGCCAAGGTCGGGATGGCCGATCGGGTCGAAGAAGTCCTGGAAGAGACCGGCAGGGTGAGGGCGGAGTTCGGCTATCCGATCATGGTCACGCCCTATTCCCAGTTCGTGGGCGTGCAGGCGGCGATGAACGTGATCGTGGGCGAGCGCTATAGAGAGGTGACAGACGAGGTGATCCAGTATGCGCTGGGGTTGTGGGGGGAAGAGGAAGCCGCGTCGATAGAGCCGGATGTGCGCGATAAGATTCTCAGCCGGCCGCGGGCCGCGGAGCTCTCGAAGTGGGAGCCGTCGCGGATGCCGCTTAAGGAGCTCAAGCAAAGGCTCGGCGGGCCCGGGGTGAGCGACGACGAGCTTTTGCTGCGCTATTTTGCCGGCAAGGAAGATGTCGAGGCGATGCTTAAGGCCGGCCCTCCCAAAAGCTACTTGAGCGCGCAGCACCCGCTCGTCACGCTAGTTGGCGAGCTTACGAAGAAGAGGTCGCCCGCCCGTGTCCACATCCAAAAAGGGGATTTTTCGCTGCGGCTGGAAAGAAGAAAAGAGTCGTAGCGGCGCTCACCGCCGAAGGCGTCTCTCGGCTCGACTGAGCTCGCCGAAGTCAAGATCGATGCAATAGCTCCCTCGGGAAACGCGCTCTCGGCTGCGGGCGAGGTAAGTCCCCGAACGAAGCTATTGCTTTGGCCGCGCGAGGTGAGCCCCCGAGCGAACTCTATTGCTTTCGGGGAGCGAGTCAGGCCCCGAGCGAATCTAGTTGTTTGACAATTCTTAGCGGCGCTGGATATATCGTGGAAGATCATTTAACGTTCGATGAAGGAGGAAATTCGACATGGCGGAGAGCGATTCCAAGGAACTGTGGGAGAAGGGGCAGT
>JACPDC010000201.1 GCA_016184235.1 Deltaproteobacteria bacterium
ACCCCTACGGCCGCCTGCAGATCGGTCGGCTTCAGGTTGTAGCCGATGCGGGAATAGATGTATTTGTGATCGTACCCGGCCGGCAGACTGCCGAGCTCCCAGCCGAAGCGCTGGGTGCAGGTGTTGGATTCTCCCGGGGCGCACCAGCAGTCCCTGCCCCAATCGCGCAAAGAGCGGACGATTCTCGAAAGCTTGGCGCTATTGATGACGACCCCGCCCCCTTCTCCCATCGTGATGTGATGGGCCGGGAAAAAACTCAGCGTGCCCAGATCCCCGAAGCTGCCGACCAGTTTTCCTCCAAACGTGGAGCCGAGCGCGTCGCAGGCGTCCTCGACCAGAAAGAGGCGGTGTTTTCGCGCCAGCCCGCAGATGATCTCCATGTTGCACGGATTGCCGAGAGTGTGCGGAATCACCAGGGCCCGCGTCCGGGGAGAGATGGCCCCTTCGATCAGTTGTGGGTTGATATTGTAGGTGCCCAGCTCGGCGTCCACCAGGACCGGGATCAGTCCGTTCTGGACGATGGGGGCCAGAGTGCTCGGAAACGTCACCGCGGGCGTGATGATCTCGTCGCCCCGCTCGAGATGACCCTCCAGGTCCTCGGCCATGAGCGAGCTTACGGCCAACAGGCTGGCGGAGGAGCCCGAGTTCGCCAGGAGAAAATCCCGCGCCCCGAAATAGCCGCGCATCTTTTGCTCGAACCGATCGCCGTACGGACCCAGGGTCAGCCAGAAGTCGAGCCCGCTGTCCACCAGGCTGATCATCTCCCTCTCGTCGAACACCCGGCCGGCGTACGGGACAGGCGTCTTGAACGGGACGAACTCCTTCTCCTTATGAACAATCTCGTAGTACTGCCTGACCCGAGCGAAAATTTCCCCGGCGATCTGGGCCGCTCTCCCGGAGCGTTCCGTCTTGGCGTAGGTGACCTGGGAGTCGCCGCGCCACTGCCGGCGCAGCCGCTTGAGGGCCTCCTCCAGCGGCATCGCCTCCGTGCCCAGCAATCCGGCGAGCTTCTCCGTCTTAAGACCGCCGCGCCGCGGGCGCCGGGCGCGCTGCTGCAAATCGGCGGTAGCCACCGGAACGATGAGCCGCGGATCCAGGCCGAACAGCCGCGCCAGCGCCCGGGCGAATTCCGTGCGGGCCAAAAGATCCCTGCCCACGACGTTGACAACGCCCCGGATCTCCTGCTGCACCAGGCGCGCGCTCGCCTCGGCCAGATAATCGACCAGCGTGGGACTGCCGATTTGATCTTCCGGGACCTGCATAGTCGTGCCGCCCTGGAGCCTGTGGTACAGCTGCATGGCGAAATTTTTCGACCTGCGGTTCCATCCGTAGACCACCGTGGTGCGGACGATGAGATGCTCCTCGAGAGTCTCTGCGATCGCCTTCTCGGCCTCGACCTTGCTCCTTCCGTAGACGCTCACCGGGCAGGGCTGCGCCGCTTCGTCGTAAGGCCCGTTTTCCCCATCGAAGACATAGTCGGTTGAATAGTAAACGAGCGTGGAGCCGGCGCGGGAGGCCTCCTCCGCCACCCGTCTCGCTCCCTCGGTATTGATCCGGAAAGTTTCCTCGGGATGATCCTCGCAGTAGTCCACGTTGGTCATAGCCGCCGTCAAAAAAACCACCTGCGGCTTCAACTGGCGAAGGTATTCGCGGATGCTGTCCCCGTCGCCCAGGTCCAAGCGGGTCAGTCCGGGAAGGGGCTGGCTGCCGTAGGTCCCTACGACCTCGTACTGGTTGCTCTCCAGCACCTGCATCAGGGCTTGGCCCACCAAGCCGGAGGCGCCGATGACCGCAGCCTTGAGTTTACCCATGCTTCAAGTTCCAGTCGTAGGGAATAGTTTTTGTAAAGGGATCGAGCCGGACGATCTCTGCCGGATCGTGGGGGATGGTAGCGCAGTTGGCGACAATCGCGGGCGCCGTCCCTATCCCTTTAAAGCCGTTCCAGACATTGGCCGGAATGGTAATAAGGGCGTAGTTGTCCTGTCCCGTGAAGATCTCCTGCAGCTGGCCGCGGCTGGGAGAGCCTTCCCGGTCGTCGTAGAGGACCAGCTTGATGATCCCGCCCACGACCGCGTAATTCAGGGTCATGACTTTGTGCAAATGCCATCCTTTGACCACCCCCGGGTAGACGACGGAAAAATAGATCTCCCCGAACTTCTCGAACCAAGGGTCGTCCCGTTTGAGCATGTGCATGACCTTTCCACGCTCATCCGGAATTTGCTTCAACGGGCGAATCGCCACTCCCTGTATCATGTTCCACTCCCTGCAATCACAAGTAAGGGCTGCTCCCGGCCTTACCGGGCGGCCGGAGGAGACATCCATCCCGGATGGCCGCTCGTCCAGTCTTGGTTTAACGCCTCCAGGTCCCGGTAGGTATCCATGCATCTCCAGTAGCCGCTGTGTTTATAAACCGCCAGCTGCTTTTTGGCCGCAAGCCTTTCCATCGGCTCTTTTTCCAGCACGCAGTCCTCGTCCAGGTAGTCAAAGACCTGCTTCTGGAATACGAAGAAGCCGCCGTTAATCCAGCCGCTCGCGATCTGCGGCTTTTCGTGGAACGATTCCGCGAGGTCCCCGTCCAGGGAAAGCTCCCCGAAGCGCGCCATGGGACGCACCGCGGTAACCGTGGCGATTTTTCCCTTCTCCCTATGGAATTTCACAAGACGCCGGATATCGACATTGGCCAGGCCGTCACCGTAGCTCATCATGAAGGTCTCGCCGTCGATGTACTTTTCAATCCTCTTGATCCGGCCGCCGGTCATGGTCTGCTGGCCGGTCTCGGCGAGGGTCACCTGCCAGTCGCTTTCATCATGAAACACCGAATGGCGGGTAATCTCCTTTGTCCCCAGGCGAACGGTGAAATCGCTGTGGACGAGATCGTATTCCAGGAAGTAGTTCTTGATCACATCGCCCTTGTAGCCGAGGCACAGGACAAACTCCTTGCATCCGTAGGAGGAGTAGATCCTCATGATGTGCCATAGGATCGGCTTGTCGCCCACCACGATCATGGGCTTCGGCCTGAATTCCGTCTCCTCTCGCAGTCTCGTTCCCAACCCGCCGCAGAGAATCACCGTTTTCATTCAAGCATCCTTCCCGGCCTTCGCAGTCCGAATCAGAACGATCGGCTCCCCGCCATCGGGACCCGCCCCCTGACTTCTCATCTCCACCGTAAGGCCCGGCCCTCCCAGGGTCTTCAGCTTTTTCCACTCCCGCTCGCCCATAATATAATATCCGCCGGCTTCTCGCATCTTTTCTTTCAGCACGGCGAGATCACCTCCCTGCACGGCAACGCGCCCGCCACGGTAGAATATCGCCGAGCTCAAGTCCCAACCCTCGCCGTAGAGAGTCAGCGGTTCGCAGCATCCCACTCTCCGATTCACCTCCTCCATAAACGGCCGATAGCTTCTCGCCTCGGCCAGCGACGCCATGACCACCCCCTGCACCACTAGCCCCACGAGCAACGACAGCGCTGCCAGACAACCGGCTGCCGTTCGCCGATCCAAGGCCAACAGCCGGAGACCCGCCGCGATCCAGAGAACAGAGGAG
Source organism: Deltaproteobacteria bacterium (assembly GCA_016184235.1). GTDB lineage: Bacteria > Desulfobacterota > Binatia > UBA9968 > UBA9968 > UBA9968. Next base: position 3,544 of record JACPDC010000201.1, read on the forward strand.
AGGAGGAAAAGCGGCAGAAAAATCCAACCCTTCCGAGCCAGGGCATCGCGCACGATCACCAGAGCAGCCTGGTCCTTGGCCTTGACCGTCGTCTCCACATAGGAAAAAAGCAACGACACGTTTTCTCCGGCAAAGAGGCCGACGATAGACGCGATAAGCGCGCCGGCGCCGAGGAGAAGGCACAGCCCGCCCACGGACTTGAGCCCCCACGCCCGGATTCCGCCTCCCTCGCTCTCTTTCAACCACGCCGCGGTCATTAAGGCGAGCGCTGGATATAGCGGAAGAATATAGACCGAACGCTTTCCGGCTGAAACCGAAAAGAAGACAAAAATCAGCCCCGCCCACAGCATCAGAAACAGCAGATGCTCGTCGGCAAAAGCCCTGCGCCGGAACCAGTCCGCCACGACAAACGGCAGAAACAGGCTCCAGGGGAGTCCCTCCAGCATGAGGTACGGGATATAGTAATAGACCGGCTTTTGGTGTCCGGAGCCGCCTTCTCCGGAGAGAAAAAAGCGGGCCAGATTTTCATGGATCACCTGACGGCTGACGAACTCCTCTCCGCCTTTGGCCAGGGCGAGGCCGTACCACGCCAGTCCGACCAACAAGGCCAGAATCACCCCCTTGTGAAAACAGAGCTGAGACAGAAAATCCCATCTCCTCCTCGCGACCAAGAAGCAGCATATTACCATCGCCGGCAGGATCAGGCCAACCGGCCCTTTAGCTAGCACCCCCAGCCCGAGCAGAAGGTAAAACCCGTAGAGCCAGATCCCCTTCAGGAACCCCTGGTACACCAGGTAGAAGATCACCAGGACAACGGTCACGAAAAAAGCCAGCGTCATATCCACCCTGGCGGCGACCGCCTCGCTCTGAAAGGCCACCGTGGTCGCGAGCATCAAAGCGGCCAGGAAGGCCGTCTCTTCGCCGAACATTCTCCGTCCCAACCCGTACAAGAGCAACACGGCCACCGTGGCCAGCAGCGCCGAAGGCAAGCGCACCGTCATCTCGCTTACCCCGCCCGCCATCATCGACGTCAATGCCGCGAGCCAGTGGAAGAGCGGAGGCTTGGACGGCACCTCCTCGCCCCGCTTCAGCGGGAACAGCCAGTTCCCCTGCTGAACGATCTCCTGCACCACCAGCGCCTCTCTCGGCTCGCCTTTGTTGAAAAAAGGCAACTTGCCGAGATAGGGAAAGTAGAGCAGACCGCACAGCGCCAGGAGCGCCGCGCGGTGCCAAAACAGCCTTTTTTTTAAATTAATGTTAAACATTATATTCAACTGTGTATTATTTAATATTACTGCTGAATGGTCCATTCCATCTCATCAGCTCCCTGAAGCTGACCCGGGCGTCGATTTGCTCGCACTCCCGTCTTCTCTGGCGCGTCTTCCGCTCCAGCCACTGGAGCAGCCGGCGGTGCTCCTTCGCCAGGGAGGCCCGCCCGAGATAGGCGCGCAAGAAACGCAGGCGGTCCTGCAGCGAAATTCCCGGCAGCACGAAACGATTGAGCTGAACCAGGTTTCTTTTCCACAGCCTGTGCGGAAACCACGGCGGATAGAGCCGGGTCCGGTCGTTATCCATGTAGAAAAATTGCATCCCCTCCTGCTCGACGCGAAGCAGGATGTTCGAAGGGACCAGATCGCCGTGAACGAATCCCAGCCCATGCATGCGGCGGATCTCCCCCGCGAGCTGCTGGATCTGCTTCCGTTTGCGGCGCAACGCTTCAGCGTTTAAGCCGGCCGCAAAGCGATCGCGCAGAAACTGGTCTAACGGCGAACCCGGCACGCCTGCGGTCAGCAGAAAGGCCCTTTTCAGCAGTCCCAGGCGCCTCTCCTCACCGGCCGCGATAGCCAGAGGGGCATGCAAGCCATGCTCTGCCAGGGCGAGGCCCTGCTTCAAGGCACGGAAGGCCCGGGAATCGCGAAACAGATCCTTGATGCATCCGAAGAGGTCCCAGCGATAGTAGACTTTGAGAAAGAGCTCTTCCGCCGCCGCTCCCCGAGAGTAATGAAACCTCCTGGTGCCCGGATGGCGGGACGGCGTCTGCTCCGCCAAATGGCGCAGGATCTCCGGCCAGAGCCGCTGATCCCATCTCTCGCTGTGCAGCCACAGCCTCCAGCCCCCTTCGAGAACGAGCCTGTAGTCAGAGCCGAGCGTCATCATGCTTTCGCTTCCGCGACAAGGCGGCGCCCACTTTAGCCGTCACCTCCTCGACGGTTATAGAGCGCATACAGATCCGGCCGATGGGGCAGCGCCTCAGGTAACAGGGAGAACAGGCGGCTCTTCCCTGAACCACTAAATCCGCGTAACCGTAGGGCCCGGTCCGCGCCGGGCTGGTGGCGCCCCACAGGGAAACGACCGGGGTCCCGACGGCGGCCGATAGATGCATCAACCCGGTATCCGGGCCTACGGCGACCTGAGCGCGCTTCAGAATACCCGCTGCCTGGCACAACGAAGTTTTTCCCACCCAATTCCTGACCTGCGGCAGACCCGGGCCTCGCACCTGTTCGGCGAAAGCGGCGTCATCGCTTCCGCCCAAAAGGATAATCTCAAGACCGTAAGTCTTTCGAACCGCGGCCGCACACCTGGCGGTATCCGCGGGAAACCACTTCTTGCTCTCCCAACGGCTGCCGACAAAAAAAACCGCATACGAACCCCCGACCTCACGCAGCATCTCCTCGACAGCCGATTCCTCGTGGGGCAGCAAATTCACACGCCACTCCACGGGGTGAGGCTCGATACCGAGCCATTGGGCGAACTTAAGGTAGTGGTCCAGCTTGGAGATCCCGTTTCCTACCGGAGGAATATGGTGATTGTTGAACAGCCAGTTGAATTCCTTGGCGTCGCGACGGTGAAAACCCAATCGGTGCGGCGCCCGGCTCCACCAGCTGATCAATCCGCTCTTGAGCAATCTCTGGAGGTCCAGCACGAGCTCATACCGTCCCGCGCGGATCCGCCTCAGGAACGGCCCCAGCTCCTCCCACCACCGACTGCGGTCAAACAAGATGACATCATCCACCGCCGGGTGATGCTCTACTAAAGGAGCAGCCGCCGGCTCGACGGACCAGGAGAGCCGCGCCTCCGGATAGCGCCGCCTGACAAGGTTGGCCAGCGGCAGCGCGCGGGTCACATCTCCGACGGAGCCGTGAAGGATAATGAGGATGCGGCGCGGCGCAGCGATCATTCCGTGGCGGCCTCCCGGTAAAAACGGAGGAAGAGATCCCATGCCTGCGGGGAAAAGCGGCGCCCTTCAGGATCCAGCTTGCGAACCGATCGCAACAACCGTCCGAGATTGCGCCCGCTTCGGCCCGCCGAGATTTCCCCGGAAAACAACTTCGCCTTGTCGAGATCGATGATGTAGCCTGCGATCCGATCGCCCTCCCGCCGGACTACGATATTCTTGAGATTCAGGTCTTCGTGATAGACGCCCTTTTGATGCATCCGTCTCACACTGCGCGCCGCCGCTTCCAGCAATATCTTCCGCTCGCTCGCCGAAAAGAGCTCCCCGCGCAAAGCATCCCACAAATCCAGGGCCCCTTTGAGCTCGCCCGTAATGAACCAGCCGCGGTAAAAGGGCCCTCCGACCCGTTCCACCCAGGCCCCCAGCGCCTCCACGGTCGGCACGCCCCTGCGACGGGCTTCCAGCGTCACCGCCAACTCCCTGAAGGGGCGTGGCGGCCAGGTGAAGAAAATATCTCCCGTGAACTTCCGGAAAAGCCCGCCATGGCGATAACGCCGCACCAGCGCGGTCGCGCCGCTGCCCAGATGCAGGAGGCAAAGTCTTTCCCTGCCGCGGAACGGGCTGTCGCCTGCGCCGATTTGGTCGCCGGCAAAAAATCTCGCCGGGTCCAGGCGGCTCTCGAGCCCCTCGCGCACCAGGGCTATTTGCTTCGGGTTCGGCGAGAGCCGCTTGAAGCCGGCCGGCACCTCTCCCCACAGCGATGTCGAGATCATCCCGAGGCACCTGGATTCGCGCCGCTGCCGCCTCCCCGAACATTTCTCGCCTCCCACACCTTCGCGCCGGTCAAAAGAGCAGCGTAAGCGGCCAGCGCCGACAAAGTCAAGCCGGAAATCCCGCCCGCGAAAATCCCGTTTCTCACCAACGTTCTGATGAAGATCGCGAGCGGACGAAGCGCGCAGCTGGTCACGCTCAGCGCCGCTCCCCTGGCTCCAAGATCCTCCGCCCAAAGCCCGCTGATGACCTCGATGCGCCGCACGCCGTTTTCCAGCGCGGCCGCGCTGTAGTCTCCGATCCAGCCCCGTTCCATCGCCGGGTATCGCCCCAACCCGATCCGGCTCGAGTCCCACCAGCCGGATGCGATCTCCTGAATGCTCCGGCTCAGGCGCAACGCCGGGCTCGGTCCTAAGAGGCTTCCTTCGGCCCAGCGGCCCAGGATGCGGGAGCGAATAGCGACCCGGTAGGCGAGAGGCTCCTCGGCCAATTCCTTCCGGCAAACCACACGCAGCTTCTCCCGCAGCTCCGCCTCCACAACCTCTTCCCCCCAGAGATGTAAAATCCAGTCCGTGCCCAGGTCCCTGCACGACTCTCCGATCTCGCGCAGGGAGGCAAGCTTGCGCAGCACCAGCGACGGGTAGGAATCCGCTCCGATCGAAGGGGCTTCAGCGCCGAGGTGCAGTAGAAAAACAGCCTCCGCCCATTGGACGCTCTCCAGGCACCTGTCGAGATGCTTCATCCCTGGGAGGCTCACGACCACGACACCGAGAGTTGACATTCAGGACGACTAGAGGGTGATAAACTGGGGCAGGCGCCCATCCGGGCTGGCAACGGAGGCGCGCCCTTCTTCCTCGAGCAGGCGCTCCGCGCCGCGCAAGACGTCTTCCGCCTGGATCAAACGCATGCAGTCTTCCGTTCCGAGCGGGCAGCGACGCCCGCCGTGCGAACTGCACGGCCGGCAAGGGAGCGCCTTCTCCACCACCACCGCCCTTGAGGTGTAAGGATAAAAGCCCAAGGAAGGCGTCGTGGCGCAAAAGATCGCCACCACCGGAACGCCGCGCGCGACCGCGACGTGCATCGGCCCGCTGTCGTTCGTGATGAAAAGGTCACACCAGTCCAGAGCGCAGGCCAGCTGCTGAAGATCCATCTTCCCCGCCAGGCTGACGCCGATGTTGCCGCTGAGCTCCTGGATCTTCGCCACGATCCGCTCATCGTCAGGCCCGCCGAAAATGACGATCTGGCAGCGGTATTTTTCCCTGAGCCGGACGAGCACCTCCGCGTAGCCCTCCACTGTCCACCTCTTGGTAGGCCAGACAGAGCCCGGATTGACTCCTACGATCAGGCCGTCCCGCCGAACCCCTAGAGAACGGAAAAGCCGCTCTACGCTCTCCGCGGCCCCGGCCGCGCTCTCCACGCGCAGGCGCCCCGCCGCCCCGTTGGCGCGCCCGCCGAGCGCCTCGAGCAGGGAAAGATTCCTCTCCACGTCATGGCGAGCCGGATCCCGATCGGCCCTCCGATGATAGAGAAACCAGCCGGCGCTCTGACGAAATCCGACGCGCAGGGGAATTCCCGCCAAAACCAGCAGCAGGGCCGTGCGCAGCGACTTGTGAGGCGAAATGGCGATCGTAAAGCGACCTCTCAAATCCCGCGCCGCGCGCCAGACACCCAGCGGTCCCCTCCCCGCCCCCTTTTTGTCGTCCGTCAGGAGCTCGTCGATATCCGGATTCCCTTCAAAGAGATGCCGGGCCTGGGGCGTGCAAAGAACCGCCGTTCTTGCCTGCGGAAAGAGCCTTCGGATCTCCGACAGAAGCGGGGTGGTCAACACCGCATCTCCCAGGAAGCTCGTTTGAACCACCAGTATCTTTTCCATAAGCCATTAGCCTTCAGTTATCAGCTGTCAGCGAAGAGAATTTTCTTATTGATTTTTTCCTGATTGCTGATGGCTGAGCGCCGGGCGCTATCACAGCTTCACCGCCCCGTCGATCAGCATGATCGGGATATCGTCTTTGATCGGGTACATCAGCCGGCATGCCTCGCAAATGAGACCGTCCCCGGCCGGGTTCAAGTGGATTTCCCCTTTGCATTTCGGGCACGCCAGAATATTCAGCAGCTCCTGACTTATCGCCATGGCTTTTTCCCCCTCGACGGAAGCCGCGCGGCGCCGTCACATTACCAGTAGCCGATTCGAGAAAACTTATCAATCTTGGAACGCCGTACCGGAATGCCAGCTAAAGCGGAAGCTTGGACATCCAATCCCACTCCTGCGCCAGACCGTCCGCCAGCGCGACCCGAGGAAGAAACCCCAGTCGCTCCCTCGCCCGGGTGAGATCCGCCTCGGTATGGCCCACGTCGCCCCGCTGCCGCTCCGTTCGCTTGAGCCTGGCCTTTTTTCCCGAAATCCGTTCCAACATCTCGATGACCTTCAAGAGCGTGGCGCGCGATCCGCCGCCAAGATTGAACACCTCCCCGGAGCCCGGATAAGCGGACGCCGCCAGCGTCCCTTCCACGATATCGGCGCAAAACGTGAAATCCCGGCTTTGCGTTCCGTCTCCGTAGAGAGGGATCTCTTCGTTGCGGAGAAGCGCCCGCATAAAAATGTGAAAGAACATGTCGGGCCTCTGCCGGGGCCCGTACACCGTGAAGTAGCGCAGCGAAACCGTGGGGATGCCGAAGCCCTTCCAATAGAGATAGCAGAGCTGCTCGGCGGCAAGCTTGCTGACGCCGTACGGCGACACCGGGCTGGGCTTGCTCTGTTCCCGCATGGGCAGATCCTCGGTGTCTCCGTAGACCGATGACGACGACGCATAAACGAACTTCTCGATTCCCTTTCCCTTGCACGCCTCGAGGAGTTTCTGCGTGGCCAGGATATTATTGTCCGTGTACTGGTCGAACTCGCGCCCCCAGCTGGAGCGCACGCCGGGCTGACCGGCCAGATGAAAAACGTATGAGACCCCTTGCAACAGCTTCGCCAGGTCGACGCGCAGCAGGTCCTCCTCGACGAAGTGAAAGCCGGGCCGAGCAGCCAGGCAGGAGAGATTGCGCTCCTTAAAGAGACGGGGATAGTTCGGCAGAAATCTATCCACGCCGCAAACCTCGTGACCTTCCAGCAGCAGTCTCTCCGCCAGGTGGGAACCGATAAAGCCCGCGGCCCCCGTCACCACTGATTTCATGCGCACTCCGTCATTTTAGCTCAAGGTCCCCCACCACCCACCGGGCCGCCTCCCAGAGATCCCTGCAGGCCGGGAATCCTGACGCGGCCCCATCGGGCCGATTCCGGTCCGGGTCGTCACAGAGAAAAATTCCCTTGGCCCCGATCCGCGAGGCCATCTCCATATCCACGGCCTGATCACCGATCACGTAAGAGCGTCCGATATCCAGATCCAGCTCGGCTGCGGCGCGCCTGGCCATACCCGCGTTCGGTTTGCGGCAACCGCAGGCGATCCGATAGCGATCCACTCCCTCGGTCGGGTGGTGCGGGCAATAATAGATTCCGTCGACGGAAGCCCCATGACCGGCCAATTGTCGCTCGAGCTCGCGGTGAATCTCCCGGAGTTCTCCTTCGGTAATAAAACCGCGCGCCACCGCCGACTGGTTGGTGACTACCGCGACCTTTAAGCCGCTCCGGCGCAACAGCTCGATCGCCTCCGGCACTCCCGGGAGGATCTCGATCTGTTCGACGCGGCTCAGGTAGCCGACCTCCCGAATCAACGTCCCATCCCGATCCACCAGGACCCCGCGCCTCTTGCCGGCGATCGCCGTCATATCTCCCTTACGCCCCTCCTCGCTTCACCGCGATGGCCCGCTCGACGGCTTTTACCAGAGGGGCCCCGTTTTCCACGACCATCTCCACCCGCATGGCGAGCAGTTTTTCCCTGGCGAAGGGGAAGCACACCAGCTTTAAAATATCCTTTTCCGTGGTGACGATCAGGTCTGCGTTTCGCGCCGCCCGGTTGATCCTTTGCCAATCACTGGTGGAGTAGAGGTGATGATCGGGAAATTCCATGCTGTCTACGATTTCGCCCTCCCAGTCGTGGATCATCCGATAAAAGGGCGCGGGATTGGCGATGGCCGACACGGTCAGGATCTTGCTTCGGCCCAGCATGCTCAACGGGTAATCCTTCCAATGCTCCCCTTCCAAACCAAAAAGGGCCCTGGCCTCGAGGGAGCCGAAAAAAACCGTCTCCGCCGGCCGCCGCCGCAGCAGCCGCAGCCATTTTTCCCGCGCGCCGGTCACGAGACAATAATCGGCCCGGCGCAGGGCGCTCGTGGGCTCCCGAAAGGGCCCTGCCGGGAGAAGCCATCCGCCGGAATCGGCGCCCAGAAGCAGGAGATCGACATCCCTCCTCAGCTGGCGATGCTGAAAGCCGTCGTCCAGCAGCACCACATCGGCCTCGCCGTCTCGCAGCAATTGCTCCCCAACCTGGCGCCGCCTCCGCCCCACCCCCACCCTTTGACCGAACAGGCGCGCCATCATCACCGGCTCATCCCCCGCATTGAAAGGCTCTTCCTGAGACAGGAATGGTTTCGTGAAACCCGGTTGAAGGATGACCGGTCCCTTGCCGCCTCGCTTATAACCCCGGCTCAGTATTCCCACTCGATAGCCGGCTTTCCCCAGCTCTTGCGCCAGCCACAAGGTGGTCGGAGTCTTGCCCGTGCCCCCGACTGTCAAATTCCCGATGCTCACCACGGCGCATGGGAGGCCTTTGCTGGAAGCCCATCCGAGAAAATAGAAAACATTGCGGATCCTGACCCCCAGCCCATAGATCATCGAGAGCGGCAGGAGCAGCAGCCAGGCGACATAGCCCAGCGGACCCCTGCGATCCCACACCTTTTCGAATCCATGTCTCATTCATCAATATCCCGGGTGCGCTATCAGGGATGCAGATACCGGGACACCAGGCCCATAGTACGCTCCATCACTCCTCGATCTCCCTGCACGAGCCGGCAGGCAATCTTCCCCATGCTCTCCGCCTTGCCCGGATCGGCCAGCAGTCCGGATATTTCCCGCACCAGATCCTCCCGCCCGCGCACCTCGACGGCGCCCCCCTTCTGCTTCATTTCCCCGGCGATGGCGGCGAAGTTGGTCATGTAAGGGCCGAAAAGCACCGGCTTCTGAAGGCGGGCCGCCTCCATGAGGTTGTGGCCGCCGGCATCGACCAGGCTGCCGCCGATGAACGCGACATCGGCCAAGGCATAAAAGGCGGGAAGCTCGCCGATCGTATCCAGAAAAATGACGTCCGCGTCCCTGCTGCCCTCGCCGTTCATTTGACTCTTTTTCCTATACGCAACTCTCTTCTGCTGGAGCAGCCTTTCGACCTCGTCAAAACGCTGCGGATGCCTCGGCGCCAGCACCATCAACAGCCTGGGGAAGGAAGCCTTGAGAAAGAGAAAAGCCTCCAGCAGCACCTCTTCCTCTCCTCTGTGGGTGCTCCCAGCGACCAATACCTGCCTTCCGTCGCCTTTTACAATCGGCAAACCCATTTCCCCTTGGGCTCTCTTTGCTTCGCCCGCATCCTCACTCGCATGCTTGAGACTCCCGGTTATCCAGGTCCGCCCGGAATCCAATCCGAGCGCCGCCATGCGTTCCGCGTCGCCTTCACTCTGCATACCAGCGGCGCTGAAGCGGCGCACCGCAGCGGCGAAAAAAAACCGCAACAGCCTGTACCACCGAAACGCGGCCGGGGAGAGGCGGCCGCTCAGCAGGAGCGTCGGGATCCCCCTGGCGTGGGCGAGACGCAGGAAGTTCGGCCAGATTTCCGTCTCCAGGATCACCACCAGAGAAGGATCAAAGGTCTCCAATGCCCGGCGCACGATCCATGGGTGGTCCAAGGGAAAAAAAATCACCGCGTCCCCCACCCCACTCTGCCGGGCAATCTGGTTTCCCGTGGCGGTAAAAGTGGAGAGCAGGATTTTTCGCCCCGGAAAGCGCTCTTTGATCTCGCCCGCCAGCCGTCTGAGAGATAAAACCTCGCCGACGGACACCGCATGAATCCAAATCGGCCGCGACCCCAACACCGGCTCAATCACCGCTCGCGGATAGAAGCCGAGCCGCTGCAAGATCCCCTTCCGGAATCGCTCTCCGGAGAGCAGCAAAACGGCAAGGACCGGCAAAAACAGCACGGAAAAGAGCGTGAGGAGTGCAGGGTGTAGAGCCGGTTGTATTCGGACTTCAAGGCCAACAATTCCTCGTGCGTGCCCTCCTCGACGATAGACCCGTCGACCAGCACCACGATACGGCTCGCCTTACGGATAGTGGAAAGCCTATGCGCAATCACCAGTGTGGTGCGGCGGATCACCAGGTTCTCCAGCGCCTCCTGCACGAGTCTCTCGGAGTCCGTATCCAAAGAAGAAGTCGCCTCGTCCAGGATGAGAATGGGGGCGTCTTTGAGCAGTGCCCGCGCAATCGCCAGCCGCTGACGCTGGCCGCCTGAAAGCTTCACGCCCATCTCGCCGACGACGGTGTCGTAGCCCTGCGGCATGGCCACAATAAAGTCATGCGCGTGGGCCGCCCGGGCCGCCGCCACGATGTGATTCATATCCTTCGAGGGATCCCCATAGGCAATATTATTCCTCACCGTATCGTTGAAGAGAAACGTGTGTTGCGCGACTATTCCAATTTGTGAACGGAGCGAGTCCAAGGTTACTTCCCGGATGTCCACCCCGTCGATAGTAATCCTTCCCGAAGTCACATCGTAAAATCGCGGGACGAGATCCGCTAAAGTACTTTTTCCGACTCCACTCACGCCCACTAGGGCCACCATCTCCCCAACCTCGATCTTGAGATTGATGTTTCTCAAAACCAGTTTCCGCCCGTAACCAAAACTGACGTTTTCAAACCCGATCTCGCGAGCAAAGAGGGACGCCGGCTTCGCGTCGGGCCGATCGCCGATTTCCGGCTTTTCGTCCAGGATTTCGAACACCCTTTCCGCGCCGACCATCCCCTGCTGGATTGCCGTATAGGTCCGGGTCAGGTGCTTGAATGGCTGGTACATAAGGAACATCGCAGTCATAAACGCCATGAACTCTCCCTGCGTCCTTCCCCCCGCTATGACGCTGGAGCCGCCGTACCATACGACCGCCCCGATCGCAAAGGACGCCAAAAGCTCCATCGCAGGCGTCACGACGGCTTGGATACGACTCGCGCGGACGGATTGCTTGAGCACTCTCATGTTTTCATGGGCAAATCTCCCCATCTCGTACTGTTCCATGCCGAAAGCCTTGACAATACGGTTCCCTTGAATGCTTTCCTGCAGAAGGTTCGTCAGGTTCCCTTTGGCCACCTGGCTCTGTTTCGTGAAACGCTTTATTTTTTTCGCCAAACGAGTCACGGGAAGGATCGAAGCGGGAAAGACTACGAAGGCAATAGTCGCCAAGACCGGGTCCTTCAGAAAAGCCACCACGATGAGCACCACCAGCGAAGTGGTGTCCCGCATCAGGGAAGCCGCCGAATCCGTTAAAGAGGCGCGGACTAACGTAACGTCGTTGTTGACCCGGGAGATGAGGGTGCCCGTGGGATGACGTTGGAAGAACGAAAGGGTGAGAGACTGCAGATGGCGATTGATTGCGTTGCGGATGTCGGTGATAATGCGAAACCCGACATAATCGGTTAGGTAGCTCTGGCCGAAATTCGCCAGGCCGCGAAAGGCAAAAACCCCGACAATCACAATGGGCAAATAGTATAGGGCCAATTGATTCTTTTGCACGAAAACATCATCCACAACCCACTGCGCGAGAAACGGCAATGCCCCGTTCGTCGCGCTGTAACCCGTCATGCAAATCATGGCCATCGTAAAGTAGGGCCAGACATACGGCCTGAGAAACTTCAATAAGCGCAGATAAATCGTCATAACACTCCAGACCCCTCGCTCCTCGCTTTATTTCGCCATCATGGAAAGGGCGATATCCGCAACTCGGCCCGAGGCGCCGGGCGAGCCGAGCTTTTCCCGCACCTTCGCGAGTTTACCGACGATCCGTTCCTGTAATGCCGGGTCCCGCAAGATTTGCCGGCTGGCATCGAGGATCCTCTCCGCCGTCACCTCGCCTTGAATCAATTCCGGCACCACCGCCTCCCCGGCCAGGATATTGACCATCCCGATATGCTTGACGCGCACGAGCAATCGGGCCAGGCCGTAGGTCAACCACGCCATCCGGTAGACGATAATCATAGGTCTCAGCATCAATGCCGTCTCCAACGTAGCTGTCCCCGAGGCAGTCCATACGAGGTCGCAGAGCTGCAATATATTATAGGTGTTCCCGTCGGCAATGGAAACCCGGACCGGTTGCCGGGCCAGGATCTCGTCAAAAATTCGCCTATCGACCGTGCCGGCGCGCACCAGGACGAACTGGACCTCCATCTCTTCGCTCAAGCGCCGGGCCGCCTCCAGCATGGGCGGAAGATGATAGGCAACCTCCCGCCTCCGGCTTCCCGGCAAAAGGGCCATGGTCTTTCTCGACGGGTCCAATCCGTACTGCCTTACGATCTTTTCGCGAGGCTCGGTAGCGCGCACGAGATCCAACAGCGGGTGGCCGACAAAAGTTACCGGGACTCCCTGTTCTTCATACAGCGCCACTTCGAAGGGAAAGACCACCGCCATTCTATCCACCCATTGCGCGATCTTTCGGATCCGGCGTCGCCGCCACGCCCAAACCTGAGGGCTGACGTAGTAGAGGACCGGTATCCGCAACTTCTTTGCCGCCCGGGCCAGCCGCAGGTTGAATTCGGGAAAATCAATCAGCACCAGGAGGCCCGGCCTTTGCTCCCGCAGAGCGCCGCGCAAGCACCGATACGCCCGCCAGAGGCTTCCCAAGTTGCCGGCCAGCTCCGCAAATCCCATTCCTGTCAGCTCGCCCACGTCAAAGAGGACCTTCACCCCCTGCCGCTTCAGCCCCTCCCCCGCCACCGCAAGAATTTCCAGACTCGGATCGCGCCGGTAAAGAGACTCGACCAAGCAAGAGCCGTGGAGGTCCCCTGAAGCCTCCCCCACAACGAGCATGATCTTCTTCCCCGGTCCTCCCATTAGCTCCAATCAGCCCTCAACCGTCCAAAGTTGAAGGCGGAGCGCCGAACGCTGATTGCTTATCTATCTGTTCACTGATCATCGTGGCGATCTCCAGGGCCCGCAGCCCCTCTTCCCCGCTCACCAGCGGGAGGCCGCGGCTCCGGACCGTGTCGAGAAAAGAGTCGATCTCGTCCGCCATGGCGTCTCCTTCTTTGATCTCGATCGTCTCCGCCCGGATATCGTGCCACCCCGCGCCCTTCCCCGGCCTCTGGTAGATCTGCGCCCTCTTTTGATCGTAGTCGATGGAGATATAGGCGTCGGGCTGGAAAAAACGGATTTTTCTCTCGCGCTTGAGGGACACCCTGCTGGAGGTCACGTTGGCGATGCAGCCGTCGGCAAAGGTGATGCGCGCGTTGGCGATGTCCGGCTTGTCCGTCAAGACCGCGACGCCGACGGCCTCCACCCGCTCGACGGGCGAGCGCACCAGACTGGCGATCACGTCGATGTCGTGGATCATCAAGTCGAAAACGACATTCACGTCGGTGCCGCGTTCCACAAAAGGCGCAAGACGATGGCACTCCACGAACTTGGGCTCTCGGATCACCCCTTCCAGCCGGCGGATCGCGGGATTGAATCTTTCCAGATGCCCCACCTGCAGGACGAGCCCCTTATCTTTGGCCAGTGCCACCAACTCCCTCCCCTCATCCAGAGAGGCGGCCATCGGCTTCTCCACCAGGACATCGATGCCACCCGCCAGAAAGTCCCGACTGACCTGGTGATGGAGACGCGTCGGAACAGCGACGCTGACGCAGCGAACACGGTCGAACAATTCGCGGTAGTCGGTCACATAAGCCGCGCCCAATTTCCGCCCGACCTCCGCGGCGCGCTCTGGAACCACATCCGCCACCGCAACCAGCGTAGCCTTCTTGGAGGCGGCATACTTCTCCGCGTGAAAACGGCCCGCGTAGCCGACGCCGACAACCCCGACCGCGATCTTTGATTCAGCACCCATCTTGCCGCACAGCCCATGGTTCAAAACGTTCAAACCGTTTAGACGTGTTGAATCGCTTGAACATCTTAAACCTACTTTTTTTCGCCGCTCACGGCGACGACCACGATTCCCCGCCGATTCGCCTCTTTGAGGAGCTCCTCTTTTTCCAGGAGGATCGTCTTGCCCGCTTCCACCGCCAGGACCACCCCTTTGAGCTCATGCAGCAGCTCGACTGTGTCCACCCCGACCGCCGGCACGTCGAAACGCAGGTCCTGCTGGGGCTTGCTCACCTTGACCACGACGAAACCTCCTTGGCGGTCTCCAATCCCATGCGGATATCTTCCCACTGCTCCGTGGTAGGGGAGCGCCTTGTGAGCACGCCCTCGGACGGCAGGAGCTCGGAGAGAAACAGGGTGGATTCCAAAATGCGAATGCCTTCTCCTTCGAGCTCTTCGGCGACCGCCCTCAAGAGTTGATCGTCTTCCCGGCTGCGCACCCGGGCCAGAAACGCGGCCCCGCGCAAGTCCGGCCGGAAGTTCGAGAAAAGCCTGACCTTCTGAATACCGCCTGCCATGACGGCTTCCCGGATTCCAGCCTGATGAAGGGCGCGGATCATTTTCCCCAGCTCCCCCACGTAGACCCAGGTAAGCGCATCCACCATCCCTTCGATCGCCTTGGGCGTCTCTCCCCGATGGGCGACTGCCACCACCGACACCCCGGCCCGCTTCGCCTGCTCGGCGAAGATAAGAGGGAACTTGCCGTTGCCGGCGATCAGGCCAAGCTTCTTCATACTCTAAAGGTTCAAGACGTTTAAAACGTTTAAGCCGTTCAACGTTGAACGATTTGAACCACTTGAACGGCTTGAACCATTTTTCAGTGTCACCGACAGACGCCTCTCTGAGAGTTTTCAATAAAAGTAGCCATATGCTCTACCTCTGGAGATTCCGGAAACTGCCGCCTGACTTCCTTTAAGGCCTCTCCGGTCCTCAAGCCGGACTGGAAAATAATGCGGTACGCTTTCCTCAGGGTCTCTATCTGTTCCCTGCTGAACCCCCGGCGTTTGAGTCCCTCGATGTTGAGCCCCCTGAGCTTGGCCCGATCCCCGGTCGCATTGCAGTAGGGCGGGATATCCTTCGACACCATGGAGCCCGCCCCCAGGATCGCCCCGCTCCCGACCTTGACGAACTGATGGACGCCGACCAGCCCGCCCACGATGACATAGTCCTCGATCACCACATGGCCGCCGAGCGTCGCCCCATTGGCGACGATGTTATAGCTGCCGAGGACGCAATCGTGGGCTATGTGACAATACATCATCAGGAGGTTGCGGTCGCCGATGCGGGTCACCATTCCGCCGCCTGCGGTGCCGGGATTGATCGAAACGAATTCCCGGATCGTGTTGTGATGACCGATCACGAGCCGGCTGTCCTCTCCTTTGTATTTGAGATCCTGGGGAATGGAACCGACGGATGCGAACTGAAAAACGGTATTGCTCTCGCCTACGGTTGTGTTGCCGTCCAAGACCACGTGGGACCTGATCCGCGTGCCCTTGCCGACGCGCACCCGGGGCCCAATGATCGAATAGGCCCCGACCTCCACATCTCCATCCAATTCCGCCCGCGGGTCGACCAACGCCGTTTGATGGATCTTAGCCATTTTCGCCTTCGGCGCGCCGCTATTCCAACGGGACCTCCATGGCCGATATCTCCGCCTGGGCCACGATGTTTCCGTCCACCATCGCGACGCCCCACAATTTCCAAAAAGAGCCGCGCCGCTTGAGCGATGTCAGCTCCAGGCGCAGCTGGTCTCCCGGCTCCACCGGCCGTTTGAACTTGACCCGATCCAGTCCGGTCAAAACGAATACCTTGTCATGGTCACTGCCGCCCCTGGCCGCGTACGCGAAGATCGCCCCCACCTGGGCCATCGCCTCACAAATGAGCACTCCCGGCATGACCGGCCGATTGGGAAAGTGGCCCTGAAAAAACCCCTCATTGAACGTGACGTTTTTGATCCCCACGATTTTCTGATCCCCTTCGATTTCCAGGATCCGGTCCACCAGGAGAAAAGGATAACGGTGCGGAATCCGCTTAAAGATCTCCTTAACGTCGAGCATCTTTTTTGACTCCTTTTCTGCGTCTCTGCGCCAGCCGGGAGAGTTTCCGCTCAAGGCCGCGCACCGTGCTCCACAGCCGGGGCAACTGAGGCAGGAGCGTCATCACCTTCAACCACTGCGGATGAGGCGCAGCCGCTATGCCGCCGGAAAGGACCGCGCCCGGAGGCACGGAGCGCGGAATCCCGGATTGCGGTCCGATTCTCGCCTTGTCACCGATGTCGACGTGATTCACCACGCCCACCTGCCCGGCCAGGATGACCTGGTTTCCGATGCGGGTGCTTCCGGCGACGCCGGCCTGGGCCGCAATGATCGCATCCTCGCCCACAACCACGTTGTGCGCGATCTGCACCAGGTTGTCGATCTTGGTCCCTCTCCGGATGAGGGTCCGGCCCAGCGTCGCGCGATCTACCGTCGTGTTCGCTCCGATCTCCACGTCATCTTCGATTTCCACGATCCCGACCTGCGGTATCTTGATCCTCTCTTTCCCTTCCCCGGCGTAACCGAAGCCGTCCGCGCCGATCACCACTCCTGCGTGCAGGATCACCCGATTGCCGAGACGGCATCTCTCCCGAATCGTCACTTGCGGATGGATGAAGCAATCCGCGCCCACCACCACCCCGTCCCCCAAAAACACCCCGGGGAGCAGAACGGTTCCCCTCCCCACCCTCGCTTCCCTTCCCACGTAGACGTACGGGAAGACGGTTACCCTTTCCTCGATTATCGCCGTGGGATCGATCGTGGCGTGGTCGCTGATACCGCCATCGTATTGCTGGAGTGGATTGAAGACATGCAGGATCTTGGCAAAGGCGATGTAGGGATCGCGCACTTCGAGAAACGCCTTTACCGCTTTCCCGGATGAGGGCGGCGGCGCGCCGCCGCCCACGATGACGGCGCTGGCGCGGGAAGTTGCCAGGTAAGACCGATACCGCGGGTGGGCGAGAAAGGTTATGTCGCCGGGGCCCGCCTCCTCGATCGACGCCACTCTGAGAATTTCAATTCCACCATCGCCAACCACCCTACCGCCAACGAGACCGGCCAGTTCGGAAAGGGTTTTCCGCACCTTGGTCACTTGCCCTTGGTCACCTTTCCCGGCGCAGGAACGCGACTGTTGTACAGATCGATCACCTTCTTCGTGATATCGATGCCTTCATCGGCGTAGGGCACCTGCGACCGCTCGACGATGAGCGAGAACTTGTCGGCCTTCCCTACTTCACTAACGACCTTTACGATGTCCTTGAAGATCTCCCCGGTCATTTCCCCCTCTTTTTGGCGCAGCTCCTCCTGAAAATCCCGCCCGCTGAGAACATACCCGCGTTCTCTCTTCTGTATCTCTTTCTCCAGGTTTCTCCTGTCCTCTTCCTTCATGAGAGGGCTCTTCTTCTCGAAATCGCTCTTCAGTCTTTCGACCTCCTGCTTTTCCTTGAGCAGCTCGCTCTCCACTTTTTTAACGTGGGTGCGAAATCTTTCTTTAGCCACTTTCCCGGCCTGGGATTCGCTGATGACCCTCTGGATATCCACGACCCCGATCTTCACCTTCTCCTGAGCCCACGCCGGCAGGGCGAAAAACACCAACAAGAAAACCGCAAAACTCTTCTTCACAAAACCTCCGAACGAATGAGATTTCCGAAAGGCAAATACTACTGCTGACCGCCCAAAGCGAAGCCTACCACCGAAGTGTCGTCGCCCGATTTCTTGTTGAGCGGGAAGCCGAGCTCCACCCGCAGGGGACCGAAGGGCGACAGCCAGCGGCCGCCCACTCCAACCGACCTCCTGTAATCAGCCAGCTCAAAGAAGCTGTCCGATTTCTTGAAGGCCTGGCCCATGTCGAAGAAGGCCACCCCTCGCAGGCCGTATTGCTCCATGATCGGGAACAGCAGCTCGGCATTGAGGACCGCCTGCTTGTCCCCTCCTACCGAGTCGCCTCCCTCACGGGGGCCCAGGCTGCGGTCGGCAAAACCGCGCACCGAGTTCAAGCCGCCGGGAAAATAGCGCTCGAAAAGAGGCAGATCTTTTTTCCCGCTGGGGCGCTCTTTAAACCCGAGGCCGTAGCCGAGCGCCCCTCCCAGGGCCACCGTGTAAGTCCCGCCCCAATCGGGATCCTTGAGCACGGGATAATACCACCGTCCCCTGGTGTCCGTCTTGAGAAAATTGTTGTCCCCTCCCAGGCCGGCGAATTTCACGGCCAACCCCGCGCTCGTCCCCTCGGTGGGACTGAAGAAATGATCCCGGCTGTCGTAAGAGAGGTTCGGCGTCATGCTGCTGGTCCACGACATTCCTTTTTCGTCCCTGATCGAGGCGGCGGCGTCGGCATCAACGCTGCCGATCTTCTCGCGAGTGAGCTCGTAGGACATCCCGGCCCTGCTGTACTCTATGAAGGGAGGATAGTCCCCGCCGGACCTTCCGTAGCCGTTATCGTCCGCGGGGCGCCTGAAGTAGGGCAGGTCCAGACGCTTCAAGGGGTAGCCGGTGCGCACGCCGAAGCCCGTTCTCCTGGACGTAAACTCATTGAACTCCCGGCGGGTATTGAAGCCGTCGGCGCCGATGGTCAGCGGCGTGTCATACAGGTAAGGCTCGGTGAAACTCACAATGAAGTCCTGCCGCACCGTTCCGAGATCGAAGCTCGCGCTGAGCGATTGGCCCCGGCCGAAGAGATTTTTTTCCGCCACCGAGGTCGTGAAGATGAAATTGTCGCCGCTGCTGTAACCCGCGCCGATGCTGAAAGTCCCGGTCGGTCCCTCCTTGACGTCCACCATGAGATCCACGCTGTCGGGCTGATCGGCCTTTTTCGTCGCCAGCTGGACATCCTCGAAGTAGCCGGTCCGCTGCAGGGCATTGCGGCTCTTCTTGATCCGGTCGCCGGAAAAAAGCTCCTGTTCGGCAACCTCCATCTCCCGGCGAATCACCTTGTCCCTCGTCTTGGTGTTGCCGGCAACCACCACGCGGTTGAAATAGACCGGCGGCCCGCGGGTAATCACCAAAGCCACGTCCACGCTCTTTTGCTCCGCCTGGACCTTGGTCACAGGCTCCACCTGGGCAAAGGCGAACCCCTTGTTGGAATACAGTTCGGAAAGCTTGCCGATGTCGCCGCGCAGACGGCTCCCTCGGAAGATCTGGCCGGTCGTCAGCTCCATTTTCTTGAGCAGCGCTTCCGCCTCTTCGATCAACTCGCCTCCGATCTCGACCTTCCCCACCCGGTACTGCTCGCCCTCCTCGATGCGAATCACCACTTCGATGCCGTCGCGCTGCTTCAAGACCACCGGCTCGTCGATCTTGTGGTTGATGTAGCCGTTATCATAATAGTGAGCGGAGAGGATCGCCAGATCATTGGTCAAAATATCGCGGTCCAAGACGCCCCTGTTGGTGATGAAGGAGAGGAACCACTTCTCCTTGGTCGCCATGAGCCCCTTCAAATCGCCGTCCGCGAAGGCCCGGTTACCCTCGAAGGAGATCCTCTGGATCAAGAGCCTGCCGCCCTCTTCGATGTCCAGATGGACATTCGCCTGGTTGTTTTCCACCAGGGCCACGGAAAACTCGACGCTGGCGTTCAGGTAACCCTGCTCGCCGTAGAGCTTCCTCACCCTTTCAGCGCCTTCCGCCACCTTGTCCCGATCCAAAATAGTGCGCGGGTTGACTCCCAAGGCGGTTTCGATCTTGTCCTTGCCGACCTGGGAATTGCCCTGGATCTTGACTTCCTTGATGTAGGGCTTTTCCTTGACCAGGTAGGTGAGAACGGCTTCGGGAGAGAGCTCGGCCTTGACCTCGTCAAAAAAACCCATCCGGTAGATCGCCTTGACATCCTGGTCCACGACCGACGGATCAAAGAGATCTCCCGGGCGCGCCTTGAGATGAAGCCTGATTCCGTCCTCCTCTACCCGCAAATTCCCCTGGATCCTGATCTCCCTCAACTGCACTTTATCCTGCGCGGAGAGGGAGCTGAATGGGATCAACAGAGAGAAAGCAATGAGAAAGAGAACTGCCGGTATCCTGCGAAGCCTGGCTATTTCCGTCATCGGCCCGTTGTTGCCTCTCCCCAATAAGCTGCCCAAATCACTTTTTTGTAGCAAATTCGCGAACTTTTGTAAAGGTAAAACATTGGCAAATCCACGGTTGTGGGTGGCCACGACGAAGGCCATCCCTCTCTCCTCGTTGAGGTGAAATAAGAGATCCTGGATCTCTTCCCCTGTGGCGGGATCCAGGTCCCCCGTCGGCTCGTCGGCGAGAATCAGCCGAGGTCCTACGATCACCGATCGCGCCACTGCGACCCGCTGCTGCTCCCCGCCGGACAGCTTTCCCGGCCGGTGGGACATGCGCTCGCTCAGCCCGACCACGCCAAGCAGTCTCTCCGCCTCCTTTCGGGCCCTTTCCCACTCCCAACCCTGGACCAGCGCGGGAAGCATGACGTTCTCCAGGGCGCTGAAATCGGGCATGAGATAATGAAACTGAAAGACGAAGCCGATCTCCCGATTGCGCAGCTCGGACAGCGTCTCTTCGTCCAGCGAGGCGAGATCTCTGTCGCGGTAGATCACCTGGCCGCTGCTCGGCCGATCCAGCGTGCCCAGGAGATGAAGCAGGGTGCTCTTGCCGACGCCGGACTCGCCGACGATGGCGATCTTTTCCCCTTCCTCCAGCTCCAGATCCAATCCCTGCAGGACGCGGATCTCCTCTCCGGTCTCGACAAACGACTTGTGCAGGGCTCGAACCTCGAGCAGCTTACTCATAGCGGATGATCTCTACCGGGTCCAATTTGGCGGCGTGCCGCGCCGGATAGACGCTGGCAAGCAGGCAGACGAAAAAGGACGTCAGGGCTACCAGGACGAAGTTTCCGAGATAGATCCGCACGGGAACGGTGGAGATGAGAAAAACGTCCTTGGGCAGCTCAATGAACTGGTAGCGCTCGATCAAGAGGCAGATGCCGTAGCCGAAGAGCACGCCGAGGAGCGTCCCCACCGTGCCGATCACGCAGCCCTTGATGAGGAATATTCTCCGGATGCTGCGGCGCGTCGCCCCCATCGACTGGAGGATCGCGATGTCTTTTTTCTTCTCCATCACCACCATGATCAACGTCGATATGATATTGAAGGCGCCGATCAGCACCATGAGCAGCAATACCAGGAAGTAGACCGTCTTCTCCAATCTCAGGGCGGAAAAGAGGTTGGGCCAGAGCCGGGACCAGTCCTCGGCAAAATAGGGGAAGCCCAGCTTCCGCTGGATTTTGCCGGCGATCTCCTGAGCCCGGTAAACGTCCTGAACCCGGATCTCGATGCTGCTCACCGAATCGCCGATCTCGAAGAAGCGCTGCGCCTCGGCGAGATTCATATAAACCAGGGTGGCGTCGTACTCGTGCATCCCCGAGTCGAACAACCCGGCCACCACGAAGCGCCGGACCTTCGGAACCATGCCGAGCACGGTCGGCGTGGCCAGAGGAGAGACCACCTGAACCGGCTCCCCGACCAGCACCTTGAGCTGCCCCGCCAGCCTGGTCCCGAGGATCACCCCGGGCAGCGACACGGATCGCCCTTCGACTTCGACCGGATAGCTCTTTTTCAGGGCCCCGAGGCTCCCTTCCTTTATATAGGACTGGACATCGACGACCCGCGCGGCCCGGTCCGGATCGATGCCCCGAACCACCACACCGGAGACCCGCGCGCCGGAGGTGACCATCACCTGGCCGTAGACCGAAGGGGCGGCGGCCACCACACCTTTTTCCTGCTGGATCTGATCGACGATCTGCTCATAATCCGTCAGGCGATCTCCCGACTTGATGACGGCGATATGGGCGTTGATGCCGAGGAGCCGGTCCCGCAGAACCTCCTCAAAGCCGGTCATGACGGCCATCACCACGTTGAGCGTCATGACCCCGATCATAACCCCAAGAATCGATATCAGGGTGATCAAAGAGATGAAGGTCTCGCGCCGGCGCGCGCGCAGATACCTGAGACCGATGAAGAGTTCGTAGTTCATAAGTTAGTTATCAGTTATTGGTTACTGGTTATTGGTTGCGGTTACTGGTTAGATCGTCGTAAGCCGAATAACTATTAACCATTTACTAGTAACTATGATCAACGTTCGGGCCGGAGCAGCGGGAAAAGGATGACATCCCGAATCGAGGGAGAATCGGTAAATAGCATCACCATGCGGTCGATCC
>JACPDC010000166.1 GCA_016184235.1 Deltaproteobacteria bacterium
GTGCGCGCCGGCATTAAAAGCCGTGTACAGATCAGCCTGAATATCCAGTCTTTCCGCCGCCTCCAGGAGAACTTCCATCCAGTAGCGAGCCTGCCCCATGGGCTTGACCACCGGCTGCTGGAAGTTGAAGCACCACTCCTCCCCGGGCAAAGGCGCATTGTTGTAGTGAATGTACGGATTGAAGACGACGGGCACTAATCTCTCAAGCGCATGAGCATCCGGCAATAGGAGGTCAGCGAACTCGGTCGTCTCATTGTGTTGGTCGGCGAAGGAAACCATGAACGGCACCCGCTTGAGCGCCTCGGCCATCACTTCCGGATCTCCGGAGGTAGCCATCAAATTGGTCCGGCACTGGACGAAGACTTCAGGCCCATAGGTCAGCCCGAACTTCTCGGGATAGAGCACGCCCAGCCAGAGCATGGTTCGGGCGTAGACCGACACCGGGAAGAGCTCCACCAGCTCCAGACTTTCCGGCTGCTTGACCTTGCGCGGCGGCACCGGCGCGAGGTGGGTATTGGTAAAGGGGTTTCCCGGAACGAGCAGACCATCGGGGCCTTCTTTCGGCCGCCAATCGGGTCCCGCAGCGGCGGAGTTGATAAGACCGCCGGGCACATCGACGGCGCCGATCAGGAGATTGATCTGCGCCACGCTCATGCCGTTGAGCATGCCGTGCTTGTGAGCCGAGATCCCCCGATACCAGCAGGCCGCCGCGGGGCGAAAGGGAAAATCGTGCCCATCAATGCGGATCGTGGCGCCCAGGCGCGCAGCCTCGACCAGCTCCCTGGCTACGCGCCGGATCGTTTCCGCCGGGATCGTGGTGATCTCGGAGGCTCTCTCCGGGGGATAGGAGCGCAGATGTTTTTTAAAGAGCTGGAAGGCTGGCTCCGCCTCGACACCCTCGAGCTTAAAGCTCCCCTCCAGGGCCGCGTTCATGGGCTCAACGGCGTCCAGGGCACCGGCACGGCCATTGAGCGCGTCCCAAACCAGGGGGCTGCCATCCTTTGGGTCCCGCAGATAGTGCCCGTCCGGTCGCAGGAGATAGGTGCTGTTCGTGTACTTCTTCAGGTAAGGGATGTCGTAGAGCCCCAACTCGTTTACGAGCACATTCATCAAGGAAAGAGCGAACGCGGTATCGGTGCCGGGCCGGATGGGAATCCACTCGTCGGCCTTCGAGGCCGCATAGGAACAGACGGGGTCCACCACGACCAGCTTCATCCCGCGCGTCCGGGCCTCTGCCATCTCTCGCGCGAGACCCATCGCATTCTGCTGCGCCACAAAACCATGGGAGCTGCCGAATATCAGCAGGTAGTCGCAGAACTTGAGATCCGGGTGAACATCGTTGGAGCCGGTGAGTGTGAAGGCGACGGGATGCACCCCGTTGCCGCAAAAGAAACCGGCGGAGGTATTGGTGGCGTTCGGACTGCCGAAGGCGGCCATGAAGGCGCGCAACACAAAATAGGAGCAGCGGTCGAATGTGGCCGCAACCAGGCTGCGGGGATCCTTCAAGCGCGCCGCGCGGAGCCTCTCCACCAGCAGGTCCATGGCCTCATCCCACGTGATCTGCCTCCACTTCGGCTCCACCCCGATTCCCTTCTGAGGGTTGGTGCGCACGAGCGGGTTCGTGATCCGGTTGGGATTATAGAGATTCATCAGGCCGGCGTTCCCTTTAGCGCAGACCTTCCCGTAGTTGGGCGGGGCCTCGGGGATACCCTCGATCTTGACGGCCACGCCGTTGACCCGATGCACTTGAACGGTGCAGACGTTGTAACACATGTCACAGGCCGTGGGGATCCACACGTCATCCCGGACCCCGGCATCAGTTTGTCTATCCGTCATAGCTCACCCCTGGTTAAAGAGACTTGCCCCGCCCGCTTCAGCCCCCCATCAGCGGGGGACCCAAGAGCACGATCTCCACCTGGCTTTGAGAACCATCGGTGAGTTTGGCCGCCAGTCCTCCCCGGCTCAGGGCGTTGTCGCCGTTGATGAGGACCGTTGCCTGAGCGGCCAGATCTCCGTTCTCCAGTAGACGCTCCTCCAGCTCCCGGCCATAACGGGCTACCAGCTCCTGAATCAAGCCGCCCAGGGTGCCTTCCTCAGGAAGCGGAATTGTCTCCTCGCGGCATCCCACCACGCGCTGGATAAGACCCACAAAGGTTACCTTCACCTCAACCACAGGCTTTGTCTTTTCTCGTGCTGATAGGGATGACTGCTTGCCTATGGATGGAATTAGGGGGCAAAAAGCATGCCACTAATTAGCCCTCCAACGTTATAGAGGATACTTGGCACCCTAGCCTACTGCTCATTCTCAGCTATGGGAAAGAAAGCGAGGCGAATTTCTAAAGAGATGGAAAAGAGACTCCTAAGCTTCCTGGCTCTCCAAGAACCTCTCCGCGTCGATGGCGGCCATGCAGCCGGTGCCGGCGGCGGTGACCGCCTGGCGGTAGATATGATCCTGCACGTCGCCGCAGGCGAAGACACCGGGGATGTTGGTGGCCGTCCCTTTGCCGGTGATCAGGTAGCCGTTCCCGTCCATCTCCAGCTGGCCGGCAAAGAGCTTGGTGTTAGGCTCGTGCCCGATGGCGACGAAAACCCCATCGCACTGAAAATCCTGAGTCGCGCCGGTCTTGACGTTTTTTAACCGCACTCCCTTGACACCGCCCCCCTTGGGATCGCCGTAAACCTCCTCGACCACCGAGTCCCAGACGAAGGCGATCTTGGGATTTTTCCTGGCCCGCTCCTGCATGATCTTGGAGGCGCGCAGCTCGTTGCGCCGGTGCACGACGCTGACTTTGGTTGCGAATTTGGTCAGAAAAAGCGCCTCCTCCATCGCGGTGTCCCCGCCCCCGATGACGATGACCTCTTTATCTTTGAAGAAAAAGCCGTCGCAGGTGGCGCAGGCCGATACCCCGTAGCCCATCAGCTTTTTTTCTGACTCCAGGCCCATGAGCTTGGCCGTCGCCCCGGTGGCCAGAATCAGGGCGTCGCAGGTATAGCTTTCCTTCCCCACGACGACCTCAAACGGCCTTTTTTTAAGATGGACGGCGGTCACCTCGCCGAAGACGGTCTTGGTGCCGAAGCGCTCCGCCTGTTTCTTAAACTCCTCCATCAGTTCCGGCCCCATTACTCCTTTGGGAAAGCCCGGGTAGTTCTCTACGTCCGTGGTAATGGTCAATTGACCTCCGGGCTGGGAGCCCTCGATCACGAGCGGCTCTAAGTTCCCCCGCGCCGCGTAGATCGCGGCCGTGAGCCCCGCCGGCCCGGATCCCAAGATAATCACGCGGTAGTGGCTTTTTTTCTCCATGGATTTTATGTAGCATAAAAAGCCCGTAGGCGAAAGAAAGCGAGGTGGGAAATCGTGGCCAAGCTCACGCACCTGGACTCAGAAGGGCGCGCCCGGATGGTGGATGTGA
>JACPDC010000167.1 GCA_016184235.1 Deltaproteobacteria bacterium
GGAGCGCGGCTGATAGACGGGAGCGGCGGCAGGCCGGTCGAGAATGCCACCATCGTGATCGAGGGGAACCGCCTGGCTCGAGTGACCGCGGGAAAAACGGGTTTCCCCAAAGAGGCCCGGGTCATCGACGCGCGAGGGAAGACGGTCATCCCCGGCCTTATCGACAACCACGTCCACTACCGGGACTTTTTGGGCGAATTGTTCCTTGCCCACGGCGTCACCTCGGTGCGGGATCTCGGCAACCCGCTCGAATGGATCTTGATCCAAAGGGACGCCGTGGCCATGGGAAAGATTCGCGGTCCGAGGATCTTTTGCGCCGGCGGCGGCTTTTACGGCAAAGCGACGGCGCTGATCCATACCGCGCCCGCCGATCCGGACGAAGCCCGAAGGATGACCAGGAGTCTCATAGAACAAGGGGTGGACTATTTGAAAATCCATCTCGGCGTCTCTCTCGACATCACCCGCGCAGTCGCCGGGGAAGCGCACGCCGTGGGATTCAAGCTCTCCGGCCATCTGGAGTCGAGCATCCTGCCCTACGCCGATGCCGGAGTCGATGGGGTAGAGCACGCCACGGGATGCGCCGAGGCGACAATCAGGAGCGCGGAGGGAAGAAAGACACTCGCGTCCGTCAAGCTCTGGCTGGCGAAGTTTCTCGCGCCCTGGGCCCTGGCGCAGAGGGAGCACTATGGCGAGGTGACGGATCATCTCGCGCGCAGCGGCACCTTCATCGAGCCGACGACCGTGCTTTGGGGCGCTTGCCTGGGTATGAGAGAGAGCTGGGAAAAAGAGGATTACGATCTGCTCAAAAGTCCCGGACTCTGCTACATCCCGGAGAGCCAGCGCATTCTCTGGCTGGATCATTACTACGTCGCCTACGGACCAAGGGCGAAGCAGGAGCCTGCTCCAGACGTAGTCGTCCGGAATCTCTACTCGCTTTACGGCATCTATCCGGGAGACCGGCTGCGCGAGGGCCATCGCCGCCTGGGCGAGTTCCTCTGCGAGTTAGTGAGGGCGGGCGGCCATGTCGTCACGGGCACGGACGCGCCGGCGGTCATGCCGGGATTGAGCCTGCACCGGGAGATGGAGTCTTTGGTGGCGATGGGGTTTACTCCTATGCGGGCGATCATGGCGGCCACGAAAATCGGCGCGGATTACCTCGGCAAGGGCGCAGAGCTCGGAACCATCGAGGAGGGAAAGCTGGCCGACCTCGTCGTCGTCGCCGGCGACCCGCTCAAGAATATCCGGGAGACGCGCAATATCGATACCGTCATCAAAGACGGCGAGATCGTGGATCTCTCCTACCACGCCGATTTTTCCAACCCGATCCCTCGGCCTCACAGCCAGGAGTTTTACGGCTATCCCGCTCCCAGGCTGGATGGGCTCGCTCCCAGGGTCGGCTGCGAGAGCG
Source organism: Deltaproteobacteria bacterium (assembly GCA_016184235.1). Classification (GTDB taxonomy): domain Bacteria; phylum Desulfobacterota; class Binatia; order UBA9968; family UBA9968; genus UBA9968. The sequence continues at coordinate 1,409 of JACPDC010000167.1, forward strand.
ATCGCGAGATTTCACTGACCCTCAAGGGAAAGGACTTTTTCCCCGACTCCGTTGTCTGCTTCGGCGCAGCCGCGATCCCCTCTACCTTCGTCAGCCAGACCGAGCTGAAGGCCACAGTCCCCGCCCGCCTGCTCCAAGTGGGGACTATTCCGGTCTCGGTCGCGAACCCCAAGCCCTATGAGTTCACGGATCGCGGCGCGACCTCGAACAATCTTCCCTTCATGATCGGGTTTGCCAGGACAGCTCGGATCGCTTAATAAGGAAAGGAAGAAAGGGGAGAGCTTATGTACGGATGGAGAGGGGTCGTAGGGCTGGTCAAGCCGACCTTTCGGCCCGGCTCATTGGACAGGTTCATCCGGCTGATGCCGGAGGGAGTTTGCGTGGTCCCCCGCTACGTGGGGGTGAGCGCCGGAACGGAGCAGGAGTTCAAGCAGGCGCTGGCGATCGCGGACGAGAGAGTCGGCGAGCTGGCCAGGCTGAAGGTCGATCTGGTCGTGATCCAGGGAGTCCCGCCGATCATGCTCAAGGGATACCGCTTCGACGCGGAGCTGACCGAGGCCCTGCAGAGAAAGCACGGAGTTGCCGTGCTGACCGCGACCAGGACTCAAACCGACGCCCTCAAGGCGCTCAAGGTCCGCCGCATCGTCGGAGTCACTTACTTTAAAGACGACTTGAATCCCAAGTTCGCCAAGTTCTTCGAGGAGGGAGGCTTTGAGGTGGCGGCGATGAAGGGATGTGTTAATGTGCCGTTTTCCGACCTGGGGAAAATCCCGGCGGAAGAGATCTACGCGCGCGCCAAAAAGATCTTTATCGAGGCGGGCGGCGGGGATTGCCTTTATCTCTTAGGGGCGGGCTGGGACTGCCTCCCCGCCATCGAGCCCCTGGAACGGGATCTGGGGACGACGGTGCTGACCAATGTCCCGGCCGACGTTTGGGCGACTTTGCGGTATCTCAACATCCGCGCGCCGGTCAAGGGATTCGGCCGGTTGCTGGAAGAGATGCCGTAAAAAAGGCAAAAGTAAAAAGTCAAAAATAATAAGAGGAGATTATGTCACAGGTGATTGTAGTCACAGGGGGCGCAGGGGGAATCGGCTCCGCCGTTTGCCGGGGGCTGGCCCATGACGGGCACCAGGTTGTCGTCGCCGACTTTGATCGCGAGGGCGCCGGGCGGGTTGCGCGGGAGCTCGGCAAGGAGAGCCTGGCCGCTCACGTGGATGTCGGCAGCGAGGAGAGCGTCGCCAGGATGATTGAAGAGAGTCTCTCCCGCTTCGGCCGGATCGACGTGCTCTTGAACGGGGCCGGCATCATGCCGCGCCACGAGGTCAAGGATATTTCCGTGGAGGAGTGGGAGCGGGTGCTGAGGATCAATCTCACGGGGGTCTTTCTCTGCTCGCAGGCCGTAGCGCGCCACATGGTGGAGAGAAAACAGGGGCGGATCCTCAGCGTCGCCTCGGGCCGAGGCGTCGCCGGCGCGCCCGGGGCCGCTCATTACGCCGCCACCAAGGCCGGGGTGATCGCCTTTACCAAGTCCCTCGCCGTGGAGTTGGCTCCCTGCAACGTGGTGGTGAACGCCATCGCTCCCGGAGTTACCGACACCCCGATGTCGCGGGCCGGCTACACCGAGGAAGTGAGAAAAAAGCGCCAGTCTCTGTCGCCGCTCGTGGGGGGCTATACGCCGCTCGATCAGATCGTCGGCCTGGTCCGTTATCTGATCTCCGACGCCACCCGCGAAGTGACCGGGCAGGTCTTCTTTCTCAAGACGCCCTGAGGCCGCTTGCCGGTGCGTCGCCTGCTTTGCAAGCGGCGCGACCCCGAAGACTGTCAGCTTGAGTGAGTAGTCGGACGATCAACGCATGTTTGGAGGCTATTCGACTTGGATGCCCAGCATTTGAAAAAACACAGGCTCGGCAATTACGCGAATTCCATACTTGTGAGCTTTTTTCGCTTTTCCAGACATGCTCTCGGCATCAGCTGCAACAAGGATATCTAAATCCTTCG
>JACPDC010000168.1 GCA_016184235.1 Deltaproteobacteria bacterium
CAGCAGGTTGAGGGTCTTGACGTCCCAGGACTGCGGATAGCCGCCGTAGGGTTTGGTCTCGACGTTGGCCCACCACATGTGTTCCTGCCCCTTGTTGAAAGTCCAGGTGGATTTGCACGCCATGGTGCAGCTCTGGCAGGCGATGCAGCGGTTGATGTTGAAGACGAAGGCGAACTGACGGCGCGGGAAGGCCGCCCTGTAGGGGTAGGCCATCTCGCGGCCGATCTGCCAGTTATGAACCTTAGCCATTATCTCGCTCCTCTCATCTCCGGTTCAAATCGTTCAAAAAGTTCCAATCGCTCAAGCCCCCACCTCTTTCCTCCCCCGCGTCGCGGGGGAGGATGCAGGAGGGGGTTGAACAGCTTGAGCCTCTTGAACGTCTAGAACTTTAACTGTTCTCCTTCCCCAGGCGTTCAGACACTCCTCGATGATCGTGAGAATCTCCGTCTCGCCGAGCGCTTGGTAGGCGCCGTGCGCGCCGGCATAGAAAGGATTCTGAAAAACGCTCAGAAGCTGCCTTCTGTCGTATCCCATGCGCACGAACTCTTCGGCGAAGGCGTAGGCCATGTCGCGCATCGCCGCCGCGTCCGCCGGCAGCACGACGCCGACCAGCTCCATCGGATCATCCGGTTCGGTTTCTTTGTGCTTCAAGGGCTCTCCTCTCTCGTCTCGGTTTGAGCCGTTTGAATCGTTTGAGTCGTTCGAGTCGTTAAAAACGTTTCGAACTATTGGAACGAATGGAACGATTCGAACTGACCAGTTCATTTAACTTTTGTTAATTCCCCCGCCAGGTACTTTTTCATGACCTCGTTCTCGTTGTCCGGCGTGTAGCCGGTAGTGGCAGGCTTCCAGATCCCCCTGCCGCCCATGCCGCCGTCCTCGGCCTTGGTGACCCGGACCAGCGTCTCCTTGGGCACGGTGTTGATCGCGTGGTTATCCGCCTCGCCGCCGAAGATGAAGCCCATCGAGACCTTCGCCTTGTGGAACAGGGTGTCGGTCTGGTGCATCGGCATATGCCAGTTGCGCGTGACCGATTGCTGCGAGCCGTAGCGGAGGTTGGCCTGATAGCCGGTGTTCTCCGACAGGGCGCGGCCGTCCGGCCGGGTCTCGTGCGCCTTGACGCTCTTCTCGGTGGCGATGAAGGGCGCGTGCTTCATCATCACGATGTTATAAGGATAGGCGTGGTTGTATTTCACCCGGAGCATGCAGCGCGAGACCTTGTAGAAAGGATCGCCGGGCTTGGCCCCGAGATAGGGCCGGTCCGCCGGATTGGCGTCCACGTAGACATAGTCGCCGTCGTTGATGCCGAGATCGCGCGCGGCTTGCGGATTAATATGGAGCTGGTGCTCGCCGACGGAGGGCGCGCGCTTGTCCAGGCGGTAGGGATCGCCGAAGTTCGAATCGTAGAGCATGTGCCAATCGACGTTGGACCAGCTCGAATGGACCCGGTGGCGCGTCTTGGGGGTGAGGCAGTAAAACTGAAAGCCCTTCTCCCAGAGGAAGTTTTTGGTCTCTTTGACCTTGCCCCACGGCATCTTCACGTTGCGAATAGTGCGCTCATCCCAGTGCTCGGCGTTGAGCGGGATGCCGTAGTCCTCGGGGCGAATATAGGGATTGGCGCTGACGATGACGTTGGGCAGGTAGGGCGTGGCCTCCGGCCCTTCGCGATGCACGATAAAATTCTCGCCGTACTCGATCGCCTCCGGGACGTCGGCGTAGGCATGGAGCCGGCCGGTATCGGTATGGAACGGCTCGCTGTCGTGCACCTGCTCGTAGAAGGGGATGCGCGGGTAGGTGCGGAAGTTTAACAGGCAGCCGCCCGGAGGGCCGTACCTGCCGGCCATGATGTCCGAGAGCCTGTAGCCGGCCGTGGTCGTACAGGTGTCGAGCAGCCGCTGGATATAAACCCCGCGTTTTTCCGGCGCGGCGAAGGCGAAGTAGTCGCGGAAGCGCCTCTCACCGGTCGCGTCGGCCAGGGCGCTCGCGATGCCCGCCAGGATCATCAAGTCATCTTTGCTGTCGAATACCGGCGGGATGCCCCCGTTCCAGATCTGCAGGAACGGATTCGAGCAGCTCGCCGTGATCTCGAGCCCCTCGAACTCGAGCCAGCTGTTGGCGGGCAAGGCGATGTCCGAATACTCGATCGATGCGGTCATCTGGATATCGATCGAGACGATCATCTCGACGTTGGGGTTGACGTTCTTGATGACGCCGTAGGCCCACTTGGCGTTGTTGATGAGGTTCACGTTGGAGAAGATCATAGCTTTGGTAGGCGTGGGCATGTGGGTGTCGCCGGTGAAGTTCTTGCGGCCGAACTTGGGAGTATCCACGATCAGCGCCATGTCGCCGTGGTTCCAGTAGGCCGGCTCCTCGTCTTTGGTGTAGGCGTGGGCCTTGATGGCTTTTCCAGGCGCCTTGGGGTCGAGATTGATGTCGAAGGGGTCCTCGGCGACCCAGCCCTTGAAGCCGGGTCCGGTCCAGGGGGAGCCCTGGAAGAGCGCCGCCTTGTAGTTGCCGGCCCAAGTGTGAGAGCCGGCCCCGCGCTTGCCGATGTTCCCGGTGAGCATCAAGGGAAGATAGGAGGCCCGGTTCATCTCGGTGGCGTGGAACCAGTGGTTGATCCCCTCGCCCTGATGGATCGCCACCGGCTTCATCGTGGCGATGTCCTGAGCAAGCTGTTCGATCAGGTTTTTCGGCGCCTGCGTGATCTCGGCTACCGTCTCGAGATCGTAGTCCTTGAGGTGAGTCTGATAGAGCGTCCAGAGAGTGGCGACCTCGATCTCTTTGCCGTCCACCAGCTTGAGCTTGAACGTTCCCTCCAGCGCCGGCTCTATTCCTTTCTTCGTCATGGTCTCGCCCACATCGTCGCGCGTGACGGCGACCGGGCCGTTCTTCTTCGCATCCCAGATCACAAAGTCGCCCAATTTGGCGTGCTGCTCCTTGGTCAGACCCTGGATCTTCATCGACGGTCCCTCGGCAGAGAGGGGGGAACGATAATTGGGAAAGATCACGTGCGCGTGCAGGCGCTTGAGATTGTCTGTGTGGACCAGCAGCGGGAAGTCCGTAAAGCGCTTGACGAAGCTCTCGTCATACCACTTGCGGTCGATCATCAGCTTGGTGACGCCGAGCCAGAGCGCGGCATCCGTCGTCGGCCGGATCGGAATCCAGTAATCCGCCTTGGTGGACGGCGGGCCGTACTCCGGAGCGATCACGACGATCTTGGCGCCGCGCTCCATGCACTCGATGAACCAGTGGGAGTCGGTGAGCTTGTTCTCGACCAGGTTTTTCCCATCCATGATGATGAGTTTCGAGGAGCGCAGATCGTTGAAGTCGCAGTCCGAGGCCTGCAGCCCGTGGACCCAGGGATGGCCCGGCGCCTGGTCGCCATGCCAGGTGTAGTT
>JACPDC010000258.1 GCA_016184235.1 Deltaproteobacteria bacterium
CCTGATCGCGCAGGGCGGCTACGGCCGCGGGGAGTTGAATCCCTACTCGGACATCGATCTGCTTTTTCTTTACGCCTGGAAGGTGACCCCTTATGTGGAGTCCGTGGCTGAGAAGGTCCTGTACTCCCTTTGGGACGCCGGTCTCGAGGTCGGCCACGCCACGCGCAGCATCGCCGAGTCCATGCGCTTGGCCAACAAGGACATGAAGGTCAAGACGGCGTTGATCGACGCGCGCTGTCTCTGCGGCGATGCCGCGCTCTATGCCGACTTCGCCAAGGCGGTAGAGCAGCAGCTGCTCAAAAAAAACGAGGATCGTTTTGTCAGGGAAAAGCTCGAGGAAAACAGGCTGAGACGGGAGCGTTACGGGGGATCGGTCTATCTCCTGGAGCCGGACGTAAAAGAGGGGGAGGGCGGTTTGAGGGATATCCATACCGCCCTGTGGATCTCCAAAGTAAGGCATCCGGTCAAGGAGCTCGATGGCCTGGTGGATCACGGGGTCATCCAGGCGAAGGACCTCGCCGAGCTCAAAGCGGCGCAGGACTTTCTCTTGCGGGTGCGAAACGAGCTCCATTTCGGCGCCGGGAAGCATCAGGACCAGCTCACCTTCGAAGAACAGGAGCGCGTGAGCCGGGCGCTGGGCTTCGAAGGGGAGAGAAAGCTCAAGGCGGTGGAAGTGTTCATGCGGAGCTACTACCTGCACGCGTCGGCGGTCAGTCGTATCGCTTCTTTGGTCCTACATAGAGTCACGGAACACGGAGACGGCTTGGATAGGAAGAAGTATGGTGTCGGCAGGAAAATCAGGGAGGGCGTTTACGTCTCCAAAAATTATCTACAGATCTCGGATCCATCTATCTTGACCTCGCAGCCAGAAAATCTGATCAGTATCTTCGCCGAAATTCAGAAACACAAGGTAGGGATTGGCGAGGATGTCCGCGAGTTGATACGCAACCACCTCGCGTTGATAGACGAGAAGCTGCGTCGCTCTGTGACGGCGAATCTATCTTTTTTTGAGATTCTCAAGTGGAAGGAGCGGGTTTACGAGACGCTGGTGGAAATGCATCGCTGCGGCGTGCTGGGGGCCTTTATCCCCGAGTTCGGCCGGCTGCTGTGCATGGTCCTCCACGACCTCTACCACATTTACACCGTGGATCAGCATTCGCTCCGCCTGGCTGCGGAGCTCGAACAGCTGCGCGAAGGGGCCTTTCGAGAAACCTTTCCCCTGCTCACCCAGCTCGCCCGCGAGATCGAAAACGTGGAGATTCTCTACCTCGCCCTGCTCTTTCACGACATCGGCAAGGGCTACGGGGGCGGTCATTCGGAGATCGGCGCCGAGATGGCGCGGGGCATAGCGCGCCGGATGAGGCTCAATATTGATGACGCCGCGCAGCTTGAGTTTCTGGTCCGGCATCACCTGCTGATGGCCCATACCGCCTTCCGGAGGGATCTGGAGGACGACAAGACCATTATCGATTTCGCCCGGGCCATGGGCAACGGAAGCAATCTCAAAATGCTCTATCTGCTCACCTACGCCGACATCCGGGCGGTGGGGCCGCAGGTGTGGAACAACTGGAAGGCGGCTCTCCTGGAGGATCTCTATCTGCAGGCCTCGGGGATACTGGAAAAGGAGGACAAGGGGGAGTTTCGCAGGGAGGACCGCCGTTCGAGGTGCCGGCGGATTCGGGCGCGGCTCAGGCGCCGCTTCTCGGCAAAATACGGCGCGGAGAAGCTGCAGAGGTTTCTGGAGACGCTGCCCGACCGCTATTTTCTCGCGACCCCCGAAGACGAGATTCCCGCTCACCTGGAGCTCATGGACCAGTTCAGCGTCGACGGTTCGATAAACTCACCGTCCCGAGGAGAATCGAGGGATGGTTCGATCAACTCACCGTCCCGGGCAGGAACGAGGGAGGGCTTTGTCAGCTCGGTGCGCCACTTTCCGGAGCGGGAATATAGCGAGATGGCCATTTGCGCTGAGGATCGCCCCGGGCTTTTCGCCCGCATCACCGGGGTCTTTGCCGCCTCCGGGCTGGATATTCTGAATGCGCGGATTACGACATCGAGCGACGGGCTTATTCTCGATGTCTTTCGCATCTCCCACGCGGGGCGGGCGGCGCTCATCATGGACCCGCAAAAATGGGAGCGCGTGGGCGCGCTTTTGGACAAGGTCCTGACCGGAGCGGTCGATGTGGCGCGCGTCGTGGAGGAGTCGGGCCGCCCGTCCTTGTTCAAGAGGCGCGGGCCCAAGGTGCCCACCGCGATTCAGATCGACAACGAGGCCTCGGACGACTTTACGGTTGTCGAAGTGTACACCCAGGATCGCATCGGCGTCCTCTTCCAAATAACCTACGGGATGCACCAGCTCGGGATCTCCATCCACCTGGCCAAGATCTCCACGAACGTGGACCAGGTGGCCGATGTGTTTTACGTGGCCGATGAACAGGGCGGCAAGATCCGCGACAGACAGCGCTTGGAAACGATCCGACAGACCCTGTATCAAAGCCTGGTGTCGGAAGAGGTCGAAGAGATACCCGCCTAGGCGGGGCGGAGGCTATCGCCAGGCGAGAAGGACATGAACGATTCGCTGAGTCCGCACCTCGACTCCTTTCTCAACGTGCTCACGGTCGAGAAGGGGCTGGCGCGCAACACCCTGGAAGCCTACAGCCGGGACCTGAACCGGCTGGTGACTTTTTTGAAGAGCCGCCGGGTGCGCACGTGGAAGGAGAGCCAGGCGCTTCACCTGCGCGGCTATCTCTCATGGCTGAAGGGACGCGGACTCGCCGCCCGCTCCATTGCGCGCCATGTCGTCGCGCTGCGCCAGTTCTACCGTTTTCTCGAAAAGGAAGAGCTGATCGCGGAGAATCCGGTGCCGGACTTTATTCTGCAGCGCTCCTCGCGCAAGCTGCCGCACACGCTCGGTCGGGAAGAGGTGCAGAGCTTGCTCAACCAGCCCGACCCGGGCACCTCTTTGGGGCTGCGCGATCGGGCGATGATCGAGCTGCTCTACGCCACTGGCGTGCGGGTTTCCGAGATTGTCTCCCTGCAGACCCATCAGATGAATCTGGAGGGAGATTACGTGACGGTTCGGGGCAAAGGCGCCAAGGTGCGCGTGATCCCTTTTGGGAAGTGGGCGAGAGAGATGGTCTTGCGCTATCTCAAAGAGGCGCGGCCGAAGCTCTCCCGGGGACGCGCCAGTCCCTTTATCTTTCTCACGCGCTCCGGCAAGGCCCTGACGCGCCAGGCCTTTTGGAAGCTGATCCGGCGCTACGCCCTGGCGGCGGGCATCGAGAAGAGGGTGACGCCGCATACGATGCGCCATTCCTTCGCCACGCATCTCCTGGAGGGGGGCGCCGATCTCCGCGCGGTGCAATCGATGCTCGGCCATGCCGACGATATCTCCACGACCCAGATCTACACCCACGTGGACAGCGCGCGCCTCAAGCAGGTGCACCGAAAGTACCATCCGCGGGAGAGGGGTGAGGGGAAGTAGCGTATTGTTAAAGCCTGCTATAGAAACATGAGAAACATTCTATACTTTGTTGGTGCAGGACTAGCAAAGTCCTTGGAGTTGCCGAGCAAGCCAGTGCCGTTGATGTATGACTACATCAGTATCATGGCGGATTACCTCTACGACGACGTTATTCTGACAACTCTTGCGCAGTTAGAAAAGAAAAACCTTTACAAGTGGAAAGATCCAAGCACCAGAGCGTTGGCTGAAAAATTAACTGCCGAACGAAAGCAGAAGGATCGCGAGGCATTTAAGCGTGCTCTTAAAAATAAGCCGAGTGAATCGATTGAAGATTTGTTACGAGATAGAGACGCAGAGGCTTCCGTTCGTTTTATATATGCGATAAACCGCTTGTTTTATTTGATCAATTGGGATGCAAATTGGTGTCCTCTAGAAAAGTTTTTGACGAAGCAATTTCAGTTAAGAGAAACTTATCACGTGTTTGTCTCGTTCAATTACGATCTAATTCTGGATCGTGCTATTCAGCAACTGTCTGCCGGTCAGTGGGATGTTTGCGTAGACTATGGTTTTAAGATCCCCTATTGTACATATAGCGATCCTCCTGACGCGGTAGGTGGCGGTGTATTGCCTACGGTTGACGCTTGTGAGCTTTGTCCATCCGGATTTTCTTCTGGTCGGCTTAAGATTCTCAAGCCTCATGGTTCTGTTAACTGGCTTGTTCCTCT
>JACPDC010000259.1 GCA_016184235.1 Deltaproteobacteria bacterium
CGCAACGCGCCGTCCTATCTTTTCGACCTGATCGAAGCGCGCGCCAATCTCTTCGGCAAAAAAACCTTCGAGGAGCTGATCCGGGTGATGCCCGCCCTTTCGCTGAAAACCCAAGGCTGGCTGGATAAGCCCTGCGCCCCTCTCCTGCTCGTGAACGGAAAAGAGGACAAGCAGGTGCCGATCGAGGACTTCTATCTCCTGCTGGAGAGCGGGAATCCCAAGACGGCCCGCCTTTTCTCCGGCGGTCACATGGGAAATATCGCGGAGATCTTCAGGACGGTCATCGGCTGGCTCCACGGCATGCTCGACGGCCCCGGATAGAGATAAAATCAGGAAGCCGCCACCGCGCTCCCCGCGCCGATCTTCGTCGCCTTGGAGGCCGCTTCGTCGCTGGCTACGGCCTCCCACCAATTGCGGTCGAGATCGCTGAAGATAAAAGAGACCTGCCCGTTTTTTTGCTCCAAGTCCCGGAGCTCGGTGATGCCGAGGCTCTTGCCGGAACTCGCAAACTCGCGGTGGGCCTCTTCCACGGCTTCGGCCGAGGCCAGCCTCAAGGTAAAGCGGTTGACGGGCTCGAGGAATTCGCGCTTTCTCCCGGGGAGCACCACGATATACCAGGGGTTTGCCGGGTGCCTGATATAGGTGGACGTCCTGCCGCCGCCGATGATCGTAAGGCCCAGCACCTGCTCGTAGAAGCGGTCGCTCGCCGCCTTGTCATCGCACTGCAGCGTTCCGTGGGTCATCGCCTGAGGGACATACCCCTTGCCGGGAAAGCGCTCCTCGGCCAGAAGGGTTTTCCAGTGGGGCGCGGCGATCACGCGGCCGTGCTCGACCGCTTTCGGGTTGTAGTGCTCGATCTCCAGGTCGTTCCCTCCCGGCTCCTTCAAATAGATGGAGTAGGCGAAATGGGCCTCATGCGGGGTCGTGAGGCTCTTGATGCGGTACTGTTCTTTGTGTGCCTTGATATACTCGAAGGCCGCTTCGATTTCGCCGTGGTGGCCTACGCGAAATCCATAATGGTTGTTGTGCGGCTTGTTGCGCGCGTTCGGTCCTCCCTCGTGGACCACCAGAAGCCAATCCGTGTTCGGATGCTTGAGGACGGCTTCTCCATCCGCGCGCCGCACTATTTGCAGCGCCAGCAAGTCGGTAAAAATCGGCAGTGTCTCGTCCAGAGAGCGGCATTCGTAGTGGCCATGGATGATCCCCACCGGTTTCAGCATAATGAATGACCTTTCGTCCGCAGAAAAATTTGGTTGAGCCCTAATATTTAAAGGAAAGCGCGGTGCCTGTCAAGCAATGCATGCAAATCTTACCGCTTTGGCATCTGCACCTCGGCCCCGGACCGCGCGCAGGACTCCTCGAAGATGCGCCGGATCTCCGGATCCTCGTCCTCGTATTCGATCTGCATGCCCCCCTGCTTGATGGAGACGTCGGACTTGATCTTGCCGGGGACGAGCTTGTAGCGGCGGCTCAGCATCTTGAGCGCGAGGTAGCGGGCGGGGCGATCGCCCGAGTTGAAGTGCTGATGGAACCACTCCTCGGGCGGAACTATGATCGAGCCCGGGCCCCAGTCAAAGCGCATCCGCTCCTGTCCCTCCGGCCACATGAAAGAGTAGCCCTGGCCCGTAAGAATCATGACATGCGCGCCCGGCCCATGACGATGGGCCTTTTTGTAGATGCCGACGGGGAATTCGGAAACGTGGGCGCCCATCGTGCTCTCAGCCAGCTCGAAGAAGATCGTGCGGTTGCCCTTGCCTCTCTCGTGCCACGCGATCGGCTCGATATGGATCGAGTCCGCGACAAAGTTGGTCTCCAAGACACGGTCTTTGTAAAGCCTGCCCTTCCCCGCGAAGTATCCCTCCTCGCCTTTGAAGCGGTCGGAAAAGACATAAGGATTGTTCATGACAAAGTCTTCGCAGTGAAACAGATTGAACACCAGCGGCGCGTCGGTCACGGCCAACAGCCGGGCCTCGCGGTCGCCCTGCCCGTTGAAGTGCTGATACCAGGCGTTCAGGGGGACGGCGAAGAGGCTCCCCTTCTGCCACTCGAAGCTCTGCCTCGCCCCGTTGCCCTGCCACACCGTGGTCGCCCCCCTTCCCTCCAGGATGTAGACCAGCTCTTCGAACAGGTGCCTCTGGGGATTCAGGCTCTTTCCGGGCGCGATGCTGCACACGTAGGCGTCGTCCAGGTAGCCCGTGCCTTGCAGATTGATGAACACGCCGTAGCCGCCCATTCTGTCCCACCATTTGAGCGGTAGCTCGTAAACATTGGCGACACCGTAGCCCTTGACCACGTCGATGCCCTGGGAAGCGGCCCACGCGTCGTAGGGCGTGTCCATGCGCTCCGCGGCGCCATCCACCCTCTCGTAACTCGGCAAGCTCTCTGCCTCCATAAAAATAACCTCCCGCCCGGATCGAGATTTCTTTTTGTCCCAAAGCCGATGTACTTTGTCAAGGCGCGCTCCTGCTCTTTCCCTCGCGCGTCTCGGGGGAGAGAGCCTTCCGGCCGCAGTCAATGGAAAGGATGGGTGGGGCCTGCCTGTCTCGGAGCGGCGCTCACCGCCGAAGGCGTCTCTCAGATCGATGCAATAGCTCCCTCGGGGAACGCGCTCTCGGCTGCGGCCGATAGACCTCTGCTTAAACCGAAGCTTTCCAGTCGGACGTCCGCAGCCTCATGGGGAGCGAGTCAGGTCCCGAGCGACCCCTATTGCCTTCGGGGAGCGAGGTAAGTCCCCGAACGAGTTCCGCCTTGGGCTTGACAAGCAACGGCCGGAACTGGATATGTTCGAGAGATAGCGAGGGAGAACAGAATGGGCACGGATGCCGCCAAGAAATTCCTGGCCGCCCTCAATCAAGGGACTGGCCTCCAGGACGATTTTATCTACTACATGGACTTCGAAGACTACAAGTCCTTTCCCGATCCCTTCCCTCGCACCACCTTTACAGTGACGGAAGTTCAAGAGAGCGTGGAGCGCTATACCGATCCACAAAGAGCCGGGGAAAAATTCCGCTGGGATATCCACGGCAGACTCCTGGCCCCGGCCAGGCCGTCGATCCCGGGCGTGGCGGTGGTGATGATCCACGGCGGCGCCGCCAACGAATACGAGTTCCTTTTCACGCCGGACGGCCCGGAGAGATATCTCGACCTCACGCGGAGCGATCCGACGGAGTCGAGGGCCGGCATCGCCCAGCACATCGCCTCTCTCGGCATCCCGGTTCTGGCGCTCTCGCTGCCCGGGCACTACAGCCGGATGCCCTGGCCGCCGATCGCAACGAGGCGGCCGGAGTTCGTCATCGGCGAGATCCCAGGCGACGAGGAGCTGAGAAACCGCCTCGCGGTCTACACCTTCCGCATGTGTCTGGAGGCGATCAGGCTATTGGTCGAGAGACGCCTGCCGGATCACAAAGTCTATATGTGGGGCCATTCCACCGGCGGAGAATACTTTTACCTGATGGAGCAGTACGGGCTCAAAAACCCTCTCATCGGCGGCCTGGGCTTCGGCACCGGAATGCCGGCCTGGCTGCGCAAGGAATGGGATCTCGCCGCCGCCGGCAAATCTCCCGAGGAGCGCGCCGGGAAATTTCGCGCCGTGACCGGCTTGAGCCGAAGGTCGCCGCAAGGGTACGTGAAGAGCGGCTACGTGGGACCCAACCAGCCGTGGGGCGGCGTAGAAAGGTGGTTCGAGCTGGAAAACGATCGGCGGCCTCAGTTCAAGCCCTTTCTCCAGGACATTGAACACAGCGCGCACGACGTGCTGCTAAGCGAGGTCAAGAAGATATCGGGCCTGCCGGATGAGGAGCTGTTCGTCACCTTCAAGGCGGAGCTAAACCGTCTCAGGGGCAAGAGGGTGCTCCATTTTGTCGGCGAGCTCGACAAGGGCCATTGGATCGACGGCGCCAAAAAGGGTCTTGAATTTCGCCGCGAGGTCTTCGCGCTCAGCCGCTTCGCCGGCTACGCCGAGCGGGTGCGGCTGGTCGTGATCCCGCGCCTCACCCACTACGGCCACGTGGAATCGTATAACGAGAGGTTGGCCAACCTGATGGTCGCCGCGTTCAAAGACTACTTTACAGCGCCCTGAGGTTAGTTCTTCTCCGTATACTGCCGCACCGTGTTTTTTACCTCCGCGGGGGCCTGCGCGATCTTTCTGACGAGCTTGCCTCCCTCCGGCCCGACCGTGAAGCGGGGATAAGTCCTGGTTATCCTCTGAAACTCTTCCGTGAACGAAGAGTCTTTGAGCATGGCGGCAAACGCCTGCTTCAACGCCGCCGCTGATTCGGCGGGAACTCCCCCCGGGAGCACCGCGTGCCGCTGCATCGCCTGGCCGAAATTGACGACCTTCAAGGCCTCCCATAATATGCCGGCCGGCGGCTTGCCGTGGAGCGCCTGATAGAGCTGGGCGAAGGTCGCGATCCCGGGAGCGTCGGCGCTGGGACGGACCTCGCCGTCGGCGCCGACCAGCTCGTCGTGGTAAAGCGGGGTCACCAGACCGGTCTTAACCAGGTTGGGCGTCACCACGGAATGAAAGGCCGGTGTCCCCTCGGTGAAAAACTGGATCTCGTTGCGCTCCAGCGCCAGGCGGGCGGTGGAGTTCGAGTTGTAGCCGGTGACGTACTGATAGGCCGCTCCCAGAAGATCGAGCTGGAGGCGGAAGCGGATGTCCTTGGAGCTGTTGACGGAGAGCCCGCCGGCACGGAACTTCTGCGCCTTGATGATATCTTTCGGCTCTTTGATTCCCGGAGGCACATCCCTGCGGATATAGGCCACGGAGACCCCTTCGATGCTGGCGACGTATACCAGCCGCGCCAGATCCACCCTCAGGTTCGGATCGGCGACCAGCAGATTGAAAAACTGGTTGGTGAAATAACCCATGGTGAGACCGTCCGGCTTGGCTACCTCGCCCAGATAGTTCGCCCCGGTCACGCCGCCCGCCCCCGCCATATTGCTGACGATGATCGCCGGCTGGCCGGGAATGTGCTTGGCCAGATGGCGCGCGATCAAACGCCCCTCGATGTCCGTGGGGCCGCCGGCGCCGTAATTGATCAGAACAGTGATCGTTTTCCCTTTATAAAAGGAAGCCTCGGCCGCCAGTCCCTGCGCGGCAAAAGCCAGCACCCAGATCAGCGAAACGACCAGGCCGTATTTTATCGAATCCCTGCGCACCATGGTGACCCTCCTTCTCTCTGAAGACCGTAGGAGCCTGTCATGAAATTTCCGGCTTGGGCTTAACACAGAGGGCGTTTGACGGTCAACACTTCGTGGGATAAACTTTTTTTCTCTTTCAAGGAGGATACGGGCATATGAAAAAAATCAGGGAAGAGACGGTCCCCTACAACACCGGCTGGGCCGCGGATCTCCAGAAGGGGCAGGTGCTGCGCATCACCGCCACCACCACGGTCGACTTCGTCTGCTTCAGGCGGGAAAATCTCAAGGAGCGCTTCGATCAGGCGCGGACCAAGGTTTATAACATGAAGATCTTCATCACGACCGGCGACAAGCTGATGGGACGCAACAACCAGCACATGATGACGATCATCGAGAACACCAACCGGGAAGGAACTCACGACCTGCAGAAGGGCATGTGCAGCGGCTACCGCTTTCAACTCGCTAAACAGGAGGGGAAGTTGAGGGCTTACTACCACCGGGATTACAAGGAGGACGAGATCCCCGACCACGGCTGCTACGAGAACCTCTCGCGGGCCTTGGCGGCTTATGGCATAGCTCCCGAGGATATCCCCAATCCCTTCAACTTGAACCAGCATATGAAGATCGACGGGGCGACCGGGCGCATGGAGCACACGACGGTCAGAGCCAAGCCCGGGGATTACGTGGAGCTGCGGGCGGAAATGAATCTGCTGGTCGCCTTGAGCGCCTGCCCCGACATGCCTGTCGGCGGCAAGCCGGTCGACATCATGATCTACGAGCCATAGAAGTCCGCGAACTAGGGAGGTGAGCTATGGCAACCCAAGAGAAGTTCAATGTGGGTGGCGTTTTGCTCGACCGGCCGTTCAAGATCCGCCGGCTGTCATCGATTACTCCTTGAGGGCGACCCGTCCGGACCAGCTCGCCGGCCTGGGCGATCCCAGGGGCTATTTCACGCGCTACGGCAGCGACCACCACGCGCTGGTCCTTTTCAACCAGCGCGTGCGCGAGGCGCTCGGACCGCGCTATCGAGCCCGGCCCGGCCTGACGATCAACCAGATCACCTGGCAGGTGGGAAGTCTTAGAGAGGTCGGCAACGCCATCCATTGGTTCGACAACAAAGGCGTAAAGATCCAGCGCTCAGGCCGGGATATGCCCGGCTCCAACTGGCACACTTATCTCTATGACCCGGACGGCCATACCAATGAGCTGTACTACGGTATCGAACAGATCGGCTGGAGCGGCCACAGCAAGCCCAAGGTGATGTACAACCGGGGCTTTCACGAACCGCCCGCCCTGCCGCAGATCTCGGAATTCGAAGAGGTCCAGCAGGCGTTGAAGGACGGCGTCGATCTGCTCTCCGGCTATCGCTATGCCGAACGTCTCCCGGCTGCCTACGAAGTAGACGGCATTCTGCTCCCCAGGCCGTTCAAGATCGTCCGTCTCGGCCCGGTAAGCCTTTTCGTCAAAGACGTCG
>JACPDC010000260.1 GCA_016184235.1 Deltaproteobacteria bacterium
CAGCGGCTTTTGCAAGCAGGTCTTTCGCGAGCTGCCGATGGAGTTCGCCGTCGAGGCGCAGAAGCTCTTGGGCGTGAGCCTGGAGGGGAGCGTAGGGTAGTGGAGACTGTGATCTACTTCGATAATAACGCCACCACGCGGCTCGCGCCGGAGGCGCTGGAGACGATGGCGCCTTACCTGGCGGAGCTCTACGGCAATCCGTCGAGCATCCATCGCTTCGGCAGCCAGGTCGCCCGGGCGATCCAGCAGGCCCGAGAGGAGACGGCGGCTCTGTTGGGGGCGGCGGATCCGGTCGAGGTGATCTTCACGAGCTGCGGCACCGAGGCGGACAACGCGGCGATTCGGGGAATCCTGGAGGCCCGTCCCGGCAAGCGCCATATCGTAACCAGCCGGGTCGAGCACCCGGCGGTGCTGGCCCTTTGCCAGCATCTGGAAAAGAAGGGTTACCGGGTTACCTGGCTAGGGGTGGGCTGCGAGGGGATGCTCGATCTCGATGAGTTCAGGGATGCGCTGACGGAGGAGACAGCGCTGGTCTCGATCATGTATGCGAACAACGAAACCGGCGTGATCTTTCCGATCGAGGCGATCGGCGAGATCGTCAGGGCGAGAGGGATCCCTTTGCACGTGGACGCCGTGCAGGTGGCGGGAAAAATCCCCCTGGATCTCAAGGAGAGTCCGGTCGATCTGCTGACGATCTCGGCGCATAAGTTTCACGGCCCCAAGGGTGTGGGCGCCCTCTACGTCAGGAGGGGGATCACGTTTCGTCCCTTCATCATCGGCGGCCATCAGGAGCGCAATCGCAGGGGCGGAACCGAAAACGTCGCCGGCATCGTGGGGATGGGCAAGGCCGCGGAGATCGCCGTCAAGCATCTGGGGGAAGAGGGGAAAAGGGTGCGGGCGTTGCGGGATCAGCTGGAGCATTCGCTGCTTGCCGCCTGTCCGAGCTGCCGGGTGAACGGCGATCGGGAAAAACGCCTCCCGAATACACTGAACGTGAGTTTCAAATTTCTCGAAGGGGAAGCGATGCTTGTTTTGCTGGACCAGCACGGCATTTGCGCCTCGACCGGATCCGCCTGCACGGCGGGCTCGGCGGAGCCCTCCCATGTGCTGCGCGCCATGGGGGTGGAGCCGGACTGGATTCAAGGGGCCATACGCTTCAGCTTGAGCCGTTATAACACCGAGGAAGAAGTAAGTTTTGTCGCTGACAAGGTGCCCTCGATCGTCGAGCGGCTCCAGGGTCTTTCCGCCTTGGGCAAGCTCGCCGGCGGGCCAGAGGCTCTCCGCAGCGACTCCATGGCAAGAGAGAGGGTCAGGGCAAGGAGGTAGAAATTATGGGTGTCATGCAGATCCCTCGACGGGTGGATTATGCCTTGCGCGCCGCAATCTATCTTTCCCACCAGGATCCGGAGCGGAGCTGCTCCCTGGCGGAGATCGCGCGCCATCAAGGGGTGCCGCGGAAGTTTCTCGAGAAGATCATTCAGAATCTGATTCGCGGCGGGCTGGTCAAATCGAAGAGGGGTCCGGACGGAGGCTACGCTCTGGCGCGGTCGCCGGGCGAGATTTCCTTCCAGGATGTCATCGAGGCGCTGGAGGGCCCCATCGCCGTCAATGTCTGCATGAGCCAGCATTTGAGCTGCGATCATCTTCCGCGCTGCACCATGTTGGGGGTCTGGCACGAGATCCAGCGGAAGGTGGTCGATGTGTTCGCGCGCACGACCTTGGCGGATTTGCAGAAGTCCCCTTGTCAGGCGCTGGCAAGCTCCTCTTCTCTCTCGAGTGCGGCATGAATGGGATGGCACCCAGGAACGTCCAACTGCATGCAGGCCGCACCCGATAGGGAGGTGGTTTTATGGGCTATGAGACGGGGCTGAGCATAGAGGAAAAGGTGGCCTCTCTGTTTCAGCCGGACACGCTGTTGCCGGATCAGTATCTGGAGACCTTTCGGCGCAAGGCGCCGTTAGAGCCGGAAAGAAAGCTGATGTTGGCGGTGTTGGAAGACGCCATAGCGTGCTTTCAGAAGTATCTCTTTGCCCGGGACGGCAAGGGCAGGACGATGTTTCGCGACGCGGAGGATTGGATCCTCGAGGAAGGCAGCGATTGGCTGTTTTGCTTCGAGAACATCTGCGAGGTGTTGGGGATGAATCCCGGCTATGTGCGGCAGGGGCTGGTCCGTTGGAAGGAGAAGCAGATCGCGGAGCGGCCCACGGCCAAGATCTATCGCTTGACTCCCAGAGGGCAGAAGCGCGGACGCGGCGTCGCGATTACGGCGCGGGCGGGACAGAGACTGCTCAAGGCGGCCGGGCGCTAGTTTTCCTTAATTTTGTTGCGCCGTGAAGGGCGGTGGGCTCTGCCCACCGCCCTTTTATTTGACCCCGCTCCCTTGGCGATTTCGACGAAAAGAGTGTATAAAAAGTTTTACACGGAGCGCGATGGCAAGGAAGCAGTTTCTCCTCGGCAAGTTCCTCTACGGGCTGCGGTACCGCATGGGCGAGTATTGTCTGAGGGGGTTTGTCGCGATCCTGCCGTGGATCCCCCGCCGCCCGGTTTTGCTCTTTACTTCGGCGGCTTCGAGATTGACCTTCCTGATCCTGTGGAAATACCGTAGGCGCATGGAGGAAAATCTCTCCATGGCGATGGGTGAAGAGTTCTGCACGCGAGAGCGCCGGGAGGCCGTGGTATGGAGGGCGTGGAGGAACTTCGCGCAGGGCGTCTACGAGACGACCTGCGCGGTGTATGATTCCAAGGAAGACATTTGCTCCGCCGTTGCGGTGGAAGGTGAGGAGCACTTGCGGCGGGCGCTCGAGCGGGGCAGGGGCGTGATCGCCCTCAGCGCCCATTTGGGGAATTTTACCATGATCGGGACGCGCCTGGCGGCGGCGGGCTATCCCTTCAGCGTGGTGGTGAAGCAGCCCAAGGATGAGAGATTTGCCCGCCTGATCGATCACTACAGGGCCGTGGTCGGGATCCAAACGATCTCGGCGAAGCCGCGGCGCGAGGCGGCCCGGCAGATCCTCAAGGCCTTAAGGCGCAACGAGGTCATTCTGCTCATCGCCGATGAATTTAAGTCGGGGGGAGTGGAAGTGGAGTTTTTGGGCCGCACGGCCCCTGCGCCGCGCGGCCCCGCCACGCTGGCGCTGAGAACCGGCGCCGCGGTCCTGCCTACCTTTGTCACGCGCGACCACGAGGATCGTTTGACGCTGCGCATCGGAGAGGAGGTCCGGCTCGTCAAGACCGGCGACCTCCAGCAGGACGTAGCCGCCAACGCCTCCCTCTTCGCCGGCCATTTGGAGGCCATGGTGCGCCGTTATCCCGATCAGTGGAATTGGCTCGGCTTTCACCGCAACGGCAGGACGCCGCGATCCGAGATCCTTCTAAAGCTCTACCTTTCCAGCGGATATTGATGACAGAGCTTCTGCCAGGAAGCAAATTCGGCAAGCGTGCGTAGCGCGATGACCGTAGGCGGCATCAGGGCGAAGCCGTTTTTCTCAGAGCGCTACAAAACCTCGGCGGGCGTCAGCCATAAACTCTCCGCCACTTCCTGAGAGGAGAAAAGAGGATACTGGTCCGAGGGCAGCCGCGCGAGGTAGAAGCGGGTGTCGAATCGGTCAGCGTGCTTCTCGGGCGTTACCCGGTGAGAAAAATAAACCGGGCGGCTGAGATCGCAGTAGAGCCCCTCGGACTCCAGGAGCTGCCGGAACTCGATACCTCCCGCAACCAGGGAT
>JACPDC010000261.1 GCA_016184235.1 Deltaproteobacteria bacterium
GTTACGGCGGGGATATCACGCGCAAGCGCAAGCTATTGGAGAAGCAAAAGGAAGGAAAGAAGAGAATGAAACAGGTGGGAAGGGTGGAAATTCCGCAGGAGGCCTTCCTCGCCGTGTTGAAAGTGTGATATAGGAGTTGATTTCGAGTATGTCATCGAATGATGTGAGAGAAGATTCGGTCCCCGTCGAGCAGGCCGGCAAGAAGAGCAAATCAGCGTTCCGCGAATACGCCGAATCGATCGTCTTCGCCCTGCTGCTCGCTCTTTTCATTCGCAGCTTCATCGTCCAGGCGTTCAAGATCCCGTCCGGCTCCATGATCCCCACGCTCCAGGTCGGGGACCATATTCTCGTGAACAAGCTCACCTACGGGATTCGCAGCCCGTTTTGGGACAGCTATCTGCTTCGCTTCAAAGAGCCGCAGCGGGGCGATGTGGTGGTGTTCATATTTCCCGAGGACCGCTCCAAGGATTTCATCAAGCGGGTCATCGGCATCGAGGGAGACCTGGTCGAGATCCGGAATAAGAAGATCTACGTCAACGGCAAGCCGCTGGAGGATCTCCATGCCCATTTCGAAGGGGACCCGCCGGAGCGGGGCGTCATGAATGTCCGGGACGAGTACGGGCCGAAGCGCGTGCCGGACAATCACATCTTCGTCATGGGGGACAACCGCGACCGGAGCTATGACAGCCGCTACTGGGGCTTCGTCGACCTCGCCGACGTCAAGGGCAGGGCGTTTCTGATTTACTGGTCTTGGGACGGAACCGACCGCTGGGTGCGCTGGGAGCGGCTCGGCAGTCTGATTTATTAAAAGCCTTCCAGCGTTGCCTAAGGGCGCCAGTTCCCCTGGGTGAGCTGGCGGTCGGCCTCCAGGGCGAAGCTGAAGTTGTAGCCGCGCGCGGGCGGGGCAGCCTCCTTGTTGCCGATCACCTGCCGGATGATATCGAGATCGTTTTTCTGAGTCTCTTCGTCGACCGCGCCGTTGCGCGTGAAGGTGCCGATCAGGTCGTCGTAGATGCGGCCGGCGAGCTTCCGCTCGACACCGGAAAATTTAGTCACCGCGGCGATCGTTCCCTCCCGATCCTGGCGGATACGGCGCAGCGCCTTGAGCGCCCCCTTGATGAAGCCGGCCGCCAGCTTCGGCTGCTCCTTGATGAAGCGGTCGGTGGTCGCGAGCGTGCCCCAGGAGTTTTTTACCTCGTTGCCGTAATAGAACAGCTCCTTCATGCCGTTATCCAGCCCGACGTAGCGCTGCTCGACGCTCAAGACCGCGGCGTCCACCACCCCCGCCAGGAGCGCCGGGAGCTGGTTGCCTGTGCCGGTGTCGATATAGTGGACGTCGCGGTTGGGATCGAGCCCGTGCTTGGCGAGAATCTGCTTGAGCATGAAAGTGGCGATGGCGGCGACGCCGGTGGTGGCGATCTTTTTGCCCTTCAGGGCCTTGGGCGTCGTGATCTCCGGCCTGCTCAATAGCCACTGGTGCACCCGGTCGTTTACCGCCAGGACGACCTTCAACGGAGCCCCGGCCTTGCTCACGCCGACCAGCGCGCTCGAGCCCGCGGCCGTGAAGTGGACGCTTCCGGCCATCGCCGCCTGGATGCTCGGCGTGGGCTCAATGAAGACGATCTTCAAATCGATTCCCTCCTCGCGCATGTAGCCCTTATCCTGGGCGACGGGATAAATGACCTGCTGGAAGCTCTTTGTCGGGATGGCGAGATTGATGGTCTCCAGGGCGAATAGACGGGGCGCCGGCAGGATCACCCACGCCGTCAGGGTGATTGCAGCCGCGAATCCCGCGAGATTTCTCTTCGGTGTCATTGTCGTATCCTCTCTTTCACTGTCCTAGAATGAATAGAATCGGCGCGCGTTGTCGCAGAGGATTTTTTCCGTGATGCGGCCCGGTATATCCTCCCGGTCGCGCATGGTGCGCACCAGGTTGCGCTCCTCCGAGGGATCGTTGTGGCCGTAATCCGAGCCGATGATGAGGTTCTCCTCGCCGGTGTACCTGGCGATGTAGGAGACATCCTCGTCCGCCTCGCAGGCGATGAAGAGGCGGTAGTCGCGGAACAGATCGGCGCTCGAGAGATGCTTCCAGCGGTCGCGGAATAATCTTCTAATGATATGAAGCAGAAACGGCACCCAGCCCGCCGAGGCCTCGATAAAACCGAACCTCAGCTTGGGAAACATTTCCGGTATCTTGTTGGCGACCAGGTCGCGAAAGGCGACCAGGGGGAGAACTCTGCTGACGAGGAAGCTGTGGTTGCGCTCGACATCTATCAGGTTGAGAAGGGTGGTGTTGCCCACCGCCGTGTGGATGCAGATGGGAAGATCCACGTCGCTTGCCGCCTGGTAAACGGGAAAAAAATAGGGATTGTCGAGGGTCTTGTCTCCCTCGAGGCCGCGGAAAAACACCCCGACGGCGCCGTGCTCCTTGGCCCATTGGATCTCCTTGATGGATTCCTCGATGGATCTCAAGGGCGGGATCATCACCCATCTCAGCCGCCCTTTTCCTTTGGCGCAGGCCTCGGCGAGCCAGCGGTTGTAGGCGCGGCAGAGCGCGATATCGAGCGCGGCGTCGTCGGTGAGGTAGACGAGGAACAGAGTGGGATAGATCACCTGCAGCTCCACGCCGAGCCTGTCCATGTCCGCCAGACGGGCCAGCGGGTCGGTCAGCTCGCGGCAGGCGATATGGATGTCGCCGCGCGCGGACTCGTGCCCGGAGGCGGAAGGGGTGATCAGGCGGAAGCTCCCTTTGCCGACGGGCTTGGGAAAGATGTTGCCGTCGATGAGCCAGAAGGCGTTGCGCCTGCCGTAGAGAGTGTCCTCGGGCACGGAGACGATCACCGGCCGGCGGTGGACCATCTCCTTGTCCATGAGCCGCCACATGTGATCGGATTCCGAGATATGGGTGTCGGCATCAACCACGCCGGGCATAGGAGCCTCCTTTTCGGCCCTTTTGTATATCGCCCAGGGGAATTGTCAAGGGTTGAATTTGAGCCGCATTAAGGGCAGAGGAAAGCGAGTGAAGAAGAGTCTCATCGGCCCGGCTGCGAGTCAGGGGTGGGTCCGTGACGTGTCGAGTCGTGGAATTGGGTGTGTAGAACTACTAGGCGGCGAACTGTTTTTTCACCTGCTCTAGCTCTCGTTCCAGACGCGCCAGCCGGGATTCGGTTTTCGTCCTACCCGCGAGCCCCTCCCGTAGAACCTGGTTTAGCAGCCTTTGATAGGGAACACCCGACTCGGTCGAGAGCCGGCGTAGCTCTACCAAACTGCCGGAGTCGATATTGATCGTAATCTTAACGCTTTTTCGCCTGGCCAAGGCCGAGCG
>JACPDC010000262.1 GCA_016184235.1 Deltaproteobacteria bacterium
TTTTTTCAGGGCGACGCCGAGATTGTTGTAGGCCTCGGCGAATTCGGGCTTTAGCTCCGCCACCCTGGTGTATTCCTGGACCGCCGCGTCGTAGTCCCTCCGGATCTCCAGGTCGATCCACCCGAGAAGGGTTCTCGCCTCCGCGTGGTTCGGGGCTATGGCCAGGGCCTGCCGTACATAAAGCTCCGCGGCCTGGGCCTCGCGCAGCCTGAGGGAAGCGATCGCCAGGAGAAGATGAAGGTCCGCTTCTTTGGGATAACGCTTCGCGAGATCCGCAAGGACGACCTTGGCCTCCCTGGCCTTCCCCTCCGCTAGATATTGCTTACCTTGCTGCCACTGATTCTCTTCGGGGAGCGACGAGGCCACCTGCCCGTAGGCGACGGAAAAAGCTATCCCCAAGAGCCCTGCAAGACACAAGCCCCAGGCCCTTAACATCTATTTCCACATCTGGTCAGGGATCTGGTCCTTTTTTCCTTCGTCGATGAGCTTGTCGTGGCGCAAGGCCTGCCTTAAGCCGATCCAGGTGAAAAAGAGGACCAGCAGAAGCATCCCCAGGATGGGAATGTTATCGGGCTTGGTGACGATCTCCAGGAAATTCGCTAAACCGCTGGTTTCTTCCATATTTCTTAAGCGCCTGTAATAGCGGGATTTTACGAGGATATTAGAAATTGCCAGCGAAGTCAATTAGGGAAGGACTGCACCAGCTCGCTCAGCCGCTCCTTGGCGCCGTGGAGAATCGCCTCCCCATCGCCGGGAAGCAGCGTGTCGAAATCGAGCTGCAGGAGCGCCCGCGCGCTCTGGCGCAGCCGGGACATGTCGTCGACCACCTTTTCCGGCAGGAGCTTCAGGCGGCCCGGCGGATTGCCGACCAGGGCATCCCCTACGATCAGGATGCGGCGCTCGGGCCAATGCAGGGCGATCTCGCCGGGCGACTTGCCCGGCACCGCCACGACGGTCCAGGGACCGATCTTCTCACCCGGCTTGAGCTCATCATCGAGCTCTGTTCCCTGGCTGCGCGCATGAGGAGCGTCAGCCTGATGGATGGCCGCGCGCGCGCCGGTGCGGCTGCGCACCCGATTGGCCGCGCGCGAGTGGTTGCGGTTGGTAAGAACGATGCGCGCGACACCCCGGCGCGTGATCTCCTCAAGGGTTTCCTCGGCCGGCTCCACCGGATCGATGCACAGGTTCCCTGCCGGATGACAAACGAGATAGCCGTTGAAATTGTAGCCGTGCGGCTCGGAGAACCAGGGCCAGGTAAAAATATCACTGACGATCTCTTGCATGCGCCTCTTTCCTTCCCACGAGACAGTCAGCGCTCAGCTTCTTTTGCTGATGGCTGATAGCTGAAAGCTAATGGCTGTGTGTATGGCCCCTGCCCCATTCCGTATGGCGGAAGATCAGTGATTTGATCACGACCGGAACGGCCTTGGCGTCGGGCAGCTCCTCGCCGATGTCAACGAAATCAAAATCCTTGAGATCGATCCCGTCGATCGAGATGATGCCCGCTCCAGGCAAAAGCTCCCGCTCGATGATATTGCCGACCAACTTTGCGATATCCGCGTCGAAAACCAGCACCAGGGGCTGCCCCTTGCCGATATGCTCCTTCATCGCCTGGGCTACCCCTTCGGCCAGCGTCCGGATCAGAGGATAGGAAGGGCCCAGCTCCCAGTGAATGGCCAGCGCCGCGGCCCGGTCGCCGTCATGAATATCGAATCGCTGCAAGGCCCGCTCCACCGCCCCCTTGACGTCGGCCGTGGACAGCGGCTCCTTCTGCGCGATCTGGGGCGTCACCACCTGCAGGTTCCTGAGCGGAAGGAGATCCGGGTGAGACAGATATATGGTATTGCCGCTCACCTGCACCGTGTACTGGGAGGCGCCGATGACCGTGGCCCGGATGCGCACGTCGGGACTTTTCAGCGCGACCTTGCCGCCGAGCTTCTCGGCCCGCGCCTGGACGCGGCGCCCGAGGTGGTTGCCGAGGTCTCCCAGATCCTTTTTTTCGAAGCCATAGATGTATTCGGAGACCCCGCCGGAGAACATCACCGCATCGATGCGGTCCTTGAAGCTCACTCCCGGCGTGAGCATCAGGCTCTGCGTCAGCGGCGAGAGCCGGCCCCGCTCCAACACCTCGAAGAGACAGTCGCAGAGCACGGCCGCCATCTTCTCCTTCTCGTCTTCCTTGAGCGCCCCCCCCAGAGACAAGGAGACGCCCGCGGCGTCCGCTATCTTGAGCCCCGCGTCCTCGATGCGGTCGATCCTGCCGGTCCCGTCCATGGCGACCAGCCGCGCCCCGACCTCCAGGGCGGAGGTGTCGATCACCGCGCCGTTCTGCACCAGGGCGATCTTGCTGGTTCCTCCGCCGACGTCTACGTTCATCACCGTGTAATCGCCGCCTTCGTGAACCGTCATGTGCACCGCCCCGGAGCCGTAGGCCGCAAGAATCGCCTCCAGATTGTGCCCCGCCGTGGCGCAGACAAACTTCCCGGCCTGCGCTGAGAAGAGCGCCGCGATGGCCTCGGCGTTTTTCTTTTTTGCCGCCTCCCCGGTGACGATCACCGCGCCGGTGTCGATATCCTTCGGCGTCAGGTTGGCCCGCTGGTAGGCGTCATGAATGAACTCGTCCAACTTCTGGGTGTCGATCGTGGTTCGGTCCAGATAAGGGGTCAGCAAAATGGGGGACTCATAGAGAATCTCCCGTTTGACCACTACGAAGCGGCTGGAGAGCGCGAGCCCCTGGCGACGCAGAACCAGGCGGGAAAAGATCAGATGCGAAGTGGAAGAGCCGATATCGATGCCCACGGAGGTAAGCGAGATGCGCTCGGAGCGCCACATCGGGTGCTCTTCGTCCATCGGCTCATCGCCGCCTTCGTGCTCGTCGTCAAAATCATAGCCCTCATGAAAAATCAAAGTTTCGTGGTCTACACCCAACATTGCGACAGCAGTTCCTTTCTCGGCGTTTTTTGTCTCTCGCTGTTTAACTAGCGAACAATTCGGCATAGCACAAGAGGAACCTACTTGCCACGCCTGAGCCCCTTATCGCGACAACCTGTCGTATTCTTCCGGCTCAACCTTAGGGACTTTTGCCATGGCGCGCTCGAATTTCTTGCGACTGCCCCGCTTGGCCCGTGTTTCTAGATACTCTTCCGTCAGCAGGGCTGAAATCTTCTCAGCCAGGGCCAGAGTGACCAGTTGATTGATGGAGACGCTCTCCTTTTCCGCCAATTTTCGAACTTGCTTGTGTAGCGAGTCGGGTAAGCGAAGGCTAATCGTGCTCATGGCATTTCTCCTATTCTTTGCAAGAACTGCTGGGAAGTCAATCTTGTTATAAGTAACGATAATTTCACAGCTCGCGGATACGGCTAGTTCTAACACCATATCGTCCTTTGGGTCTCTCAAAAATGGCCGCCACAGGTAATGGACTTTCCTCCGGTTGGCCACTGAGAAGACATAGTCCAGGATGTCATCTATGTCACGGGCCTTCAAGGGGATTTTGCCAAGGAGCCGTTTACTGGCCTCTTCGTACTCTACGGCCAGCGGAACAGAAAGGTTGAACTCAAACTTGTCGCTGTCTAGGAGCATGAAAAGCTTGTAGGATGCTCCGTATTGCGAACGCAGGGCAGCGACAAAGACGTTGGTGTCAATCACAATCTGGGCCGGGCTCACTGACGGTATCGTATATGATACCGCTCCCTCTGTCAATTAGGAATGGCCTTCCATAGATTTCCGACCTTCAAACTGGACTGGAGGTAAATCGAGCCGAAAGAAACGCAAGATTGAAAGGCCTCGCTGCCTATCCGGTTGAGACAGAGCCGGCCGTAGAGAAATATATCCGCGAGCATGGGGCAGAGCTCCATGAGTTTGCGCTGAAAGTTCGTGAGCGTCACCTTCGCAAGGCAGTGTGAGAGTGTGGGTGTTCGCAAGAATAGCGGATTCGTAGACGAGCTGGTCGATCTCGCGGTCGGTGGCGTCGATCTCGCGCTGACAACGGGTCTTGCACAGGTAAAGATCTGCCCTCGGCCCGCAAATATCAGGTCAGACTCCGGTTCCCCTTGCTAGGACCCGACATCAATGGGCAAGAGACGGGTACGAACGCGGGCTTCCTCAAAAACAACGATGCTTCCCCGCTCTATGAGAGAAGCAACATTCGACAAGTTGGCAAGAAGCAATGCTACCTGTCCTTCGGGTCTTCGCTGCGAGCTACGGCGAAAAAGAATCACTGAGGGTTTGGTCTCCTGACTGGTAGCGAGTAGGGTGCCAAAGTCGGTATCCGCAGATATCACGGCCCGATCTTCGCGGGCGGCCCGTTCAAAGATTTCTTCATCATCCGCCTTTTGCATGCCATAATCACGGACATGCACTGCATCGTACCCCGCCTTGCGCAGACCTTCTGCAACAAGAGGCGATAAAGAATTATCGACCAGAAACTTCAACGACCATTCACTAATGGGAGTTCACGCTCCCGCACAGCTTCAGCAGCGAATTGCAGAGCCTCGCGGATGTCTTCGCGTTCCAGGTCAGGGTAGGCT
>JACPDC010000263.1 GCA_016184235.1 Deltaproteobacteria bacterium
TGCAGAGGCTCGCCTCTGCCGGGCTGTTTCGGTCGAAATCGATTACCTGTCCCCAGGGCCCGGCTCCCATCGCCTTGCTGTGGAGACTCTCCTTCCAGTCGGCATACTGACGCGGGTGACAGCTACCGCAGGCCTCGGGCCTGAGCGAGGCCTCTTTCTCGGTATAGCCGGGTGGCGGAGAGCCCTGGGGGGCTATGGGTCTCTGCCAGTACTCCTCGAAAAATTTCTCGACTCCCCGGTCGTGAGAAAGAGCAGGAGGGGCCTCGGTTTTCTTGTAGCCAGGTGGATTGAGAACCCAGACAACTAGGAAAAGCAGGGCGAGAAGCCCCAAAAATCCCCCTACCCAAAGAAGCAGCGGTTGCCGAAAACGCGGGCGCAAGTTTCCCCCTTTTATTGCCAAAGCATTACCCTAAATAAGGACGGTAGTCCAAAAAAAGTTCCTGACGGAGATAAATTTGGGAACTTTTATCCTCCAGTAAAGGTTACTCTACTAATACGAGAGCCGAATTAAAACCTTTTCTAGGGAGGTTTTATGAGAAATGCAAAGATTCTAACTTATGGACTTTATTCTGCTTTTTTAGCCGTTTTTCTTTTAGTCTTACCGCATCTTGCACTTGCCCAGGCCAACCCCTGCGCGCCGAAGGCGAAGCAAAAATCCCTCAACCCTTGCGCTGCAAACCCCTGTGCGGCTAAGAACCCGTGCGCGGCTAATCCCTGCGCGCCAAAGGCCAAAAGGGCGAAATAAAGAAGCGTAGATGAAGCAGGGCTCGCGAAAGCTGCTACCGTCGAGATTCCTCCGGACGGGCTCGATAACGGCTCTCCTTTTTTTCGCCTCGGTCCCCGTTTCCCGGGCGAACCACGTCCATATGCAGGGGGGTCCTTTCCTGGGCGTGGTCTTATCTATAGTCGTCGACCGACGTCATCCTGAAATTCTCTACGCCGCTGCTCACGGCGGCGGCGTTTTCCGCAGCCGGGACCGGGGCGCTTCATGGACTGTCATTAACCATTTATGTGGCTACAGATCAGGGAATCTTTAAGGGTAAGGGCGGTACTTGGCAGAGAATTTCTCAAGGGTTGGCAACCAAGGATGTTCGGTCGCTCGCGGTGTCTCCTGCAGGCAAAGTTTACGCCGGGACTTTTGGCGGGGTTTTCAAAAAGGAAAAAAGAGGATCTTCCTGGGCTCCCGTGAACAGCGGCCTTACGGACAAGCAAGTTCGAGCCTTGGCGATAGACCCGACATCCCCTGGCACCCTCTACGCGGGTACCGCTCTGGGCGGGGTCTTTAAGACAACAGACGGAGGAAAGAGATGGAAAACCGCCAATCAAGGGCTTTTGAGCAGCAGCGTGCTTTCCCTGGTGATTGCTCCCGCTCCAGACAAGACCTTGTATGCGGGAACTGTCAGCGGAGTGTTTAAGAGTGTCGATGGGGGCGAAAGGTGGCTCCCTACCGGCGAAGAACTCGGCTTTACAATTCCCGCCCTGACCTTGGATCCGGTTGATCCACGCCTGGTATATGCGGGAAGTGGCGGTCGGATATTCAGGAGCGACAACGCAGGTGCGACGTGGGAAGAGATGGCCCACGAAGTAAACTATTTTGGCCCTGCGCTCTCGGCAAAACGTTGAGGGTTGGGCCTATTTCAACAGAAAGGAGGTGAAAGCGATGAGAGATAAAACGATGAAGACAACGTTCGTAGCGCTAGGGGCTCTTATTCTGGCCCTGAGTCTGCCCACGCTTGTGGGCGCTCAGCAGAAGAAGAAAGAGCTCGCCATGGGTCCCTATTTTCAGACCCTCAAGCCTGACGACCGCATCGATGCTTCTATTGGCCGAGGTCAAAAGCTCTTCAACGAACTCGGCTGTGCGGGCTGTCATCCTCGAGGGGGGACTATCGGCGGCACGGCGGTGGATGCTTCGGGGACCAGGATGAATATCGAGATCCCCACCCTGAGAGGGGCAGCCCTCCATTATCCGCGCAGGGCGGCATCCGGGTTCATGGGCACGATCGGTACCATGAATGACCTCTGAAACACCATCTTCCTTGGCCGTGAGCCAATGGACCCGAACTCGCAAGAGTACATCGATCTCTATTCTTACGTAGCCTCTCTGACCCCGCAGGTCTACAAAGCGATGAAGGCCTGGGAGCAGAAGAGGCTGGTGGCGGAAAAGAAGATGGCTGGCGGGAACCCGTGCGCGGCTAATCCCTGTGCGGCGAAGAACCCGTGCGCGGCGCAAAATCCTTGCGCGGCGAAGAATCCCTGTGCGGCTAAAAACCCCTGTGCCGTAAAGAGCAAGAAAAAGTAGATCGGAACAGGATACAAGTCAGCACTTTAACCGAGGGAGGGTAGATGGCTTCTACCCTCCCTTCTTTTACCCGGAGGAGTCCCTGGTGAGTCCAACGATGCGCGCAGTAATCAAAAAGGCTCTTGTCTTTGTCTCTTTCTACCCCTTGCTTCTGGCATGGCCGGTCATGGCCCAGATGGCAGCGAAAAAAGGTCACCTGGCCACCGGTAAGGCGGTCTATGAGGAGATCTGTTTTGCCTGTCATGGATTGAAGGGCGACGGTAAAGGACCGAGCTGGTTCAACACGAAACCAAGCCCCCAGGTTTTTATTAATTCCGTTTACATGTCGCGGTTAACCGATCAGTATATTTTCAACGTCGTCAAATATGGAAAGCTGGCAGTTCTGAAAAGAGAGATCCCCGACAAGAAGTTCGAGTCGCTTGCCATGCCGTCTTTTGGCGCAGTGTTGGAAGACGACCAGATTCGGGAGCTTATTAAGTTCGAAAGGGCCTTCAGCCAGGGAGGACCCCAATCAGCCGAGATGAGGGAGATCTTCGACGCCGCCTGCGCCGTCTGCCACGGCAAGACCGGTCGCGGGGACGGAGAGAGGGCCAGTACGATTCAACCGGCGCCGAAATACTTTGTCAGCGACGCCCAGCCGTCGCCCATGAACCTTACCGACCCTCAGTTGATGGCTCGGTTCAACGATGACTTTCTCTTTTCCCTCATTAAGAGGGGCAGGATCGGCTCAATAGAAGAAGACAAGTTCGACACTATGCAGCCCTTTGGCCAGGTTCTTAGCGACAAGGAGATATGGAGCGTCATCCGGTACATCCGCGAGACATTTGTGAATTCCAATAGAGAGAAGGGCTATGCCGCGCAGAAAAAAAAATAGATTCCTGGCGGCCTTTAAGGAGGCGACCTTTAAGGAGGCGATCAAAAAATCTTTTTTGGTGCTATCCTTTTCACGAGCTCATCAAAGTGGCACTAGTGAGGTCAGATTTTTGGGCTACCGATGGGCTACAAATAGAAATCGTACTATCTAACTTACTGAAATATAAAAGAAATATTGGCGGAGAAGGGAGGGAGTCGAACCCTCCGGGGACCTTACGATCCCCAGACTGGTTTTGAAGACCAGCGGCGCCACCGGACACCTTCCTTCTCCAGCTTCGGTTACTGGTTGCTGGTTATTGGTTATTCGTTGGTTTGATTGAAGTCAAGCCGCCATTAACGAATATACCAGTAACGAATAACCGGTGTGGCGAAGAGGATGGGGGGTCAGACCAGTCTCACCCAGGCCTTTTGCAGCGAGGTGGCGTAACCGACGGTCGTGGCGAGCTTGACTCCATTCTCCTTGAGCTCATCCACCAGCTTCTCGGCATATCGTTGCGCCAGGGCGATGAGCAGACCGCCGGAGGTCTGCGGGTCCATGGCCACTTCGACCAGCCCTTCCCGGATGGATTTGTCGACGGTGATCTTGTCCTTTAGGTACTCGCGATTTCTCTTGCAGCCGCCGGTGAGGTAGCCCTTTTCCGCCAGGCGCCGCGCCCGCTCCAGAGTCGGCAGCTTGGCGGATTCGAGAATCAAGGTGACGCTGCTGCCGCTCGCCATCCCCAGGGCATGGCCCAGCAGGCCGTATCCCGTGATGTCCGAACAGGCATGAACAGGGTAGTTGCGCATGACCTTGGAGGCGGTCTTGTTCAGCGTGATCATGGAAGCGACGGCCGCCTGGACGCTCTCTTTGGAGGCCTTGCCTCTCTTGAGCGCCGTGGTGATGATGCCCGTCCCCAGGGCCTTGGTGAGGACGAGCGCGTCTCCCTCCTGCACGCCGACGTTGCGGATGACCTTGTCGGGGTGAATGACCCCCGTGACCGCCATGCCGTATTTGATCTCCTCGTCAATGATGCTGTGGCCGCCGATGACGACGGCGCCTGCCTCGCGCGCCTTTTCCGCTCCGCCTTTGAGAACCTCGCCGAGAATCTGAATGTCCATCTTTCCCCGTGGAAAACAGACGATGTTCATCGCCGTCTTGGGCTCTCCTCCCATGGCGTAGACGTCGCTCAAGGCGTTGGCGGCGGCGATCTGTCCGAAGACATACGGGTCATCCACGATCGGGGTGAAAAAGTCGACGGTGTTGACGATCGCCAGGTCGGAGCGCAAGCGAAACACCCCCGCGTCGTCGGAGGTCTCCACGCCGACGATC
Organism: Deltaproteobacteria bacterium; assembly: GCA_016184235.1. Lineage (GTDB taxonomy): Bacteria > Desulfobacterota > Binatia > UBA9968 > UBA9968 > UBA9968. The sequence goes on from JACPDC010000263.1 coordinate 4,482, forward strand.
ATGTCAGGATGCTCGAATTTGGGTAGGCTGTGCAGGACCTGCACCAGGTCGGCCGGGCCGAGCTTCGCGGCTCAACCCGCGGCCTTGACCTGCTGCGTCAGGCGCACCGCCTTGCGTCTTCTTATGAGCCTCATACAGATACCTAAGATCCTTGTCTTCCCGATGGTATCGGGGATTTCAGCCGCCTCACATCTCCAATTCTGATCGTGAGCCCTTCACGATCGAAGTATTCGAGGAGCGGAATCGTGTACTTGCGACTGGAGCCTAAAAGGTCGCGGCAGGTGGCTGCGGTGATTTCACCCTTGTCAGCCAGATATTTATATAGAACGCCCTTCACCTTGTCAACGCAGTCCCGGGCAAAGTAGAGGTCCGGGGCGATCCGGACGATGAGGCCGTCCCTCTCCATCACCCGGGCCACCTCGAGGAGCTTTGCGCGCGCAATCCCCAGCTCTTTTTCCATCTGGCCGAGATCAGGCGGAGCGAGAGGGTCCCTGCCCAGGCTCTTTTTGATCCGTTCCACGACTTCCTTTTGCTCGTCCTTGAGACGGATGCGGTGCTGCGGAAGCCTCAAGAGATTCCCTTCCCGCACCACCGCCTTGTCGGCGGAGAGAATCTCGACGAAGTCCCGAAACAGCCGGGACGGGACCGCGTAGAGGGCTTTGGCTCTCGACTCCTCCATGTCCATTCCCGGAGCGAGGGGATGCGAGGCGTGAAAATCCTTAAGCGTCTTGAGAGCGCTCTCCTTAAGATTCTGCCATTTGTCTTCTGTCGTGTAGACCTTCTCCCCCTCGGCGCTGAGCGAGCGAACGGTTTTTATCCGTTCTATCTGATTGCGCGCCTCTTCCTCCTTCAGGTTGAGGAACTGATGGATGGAGCCTAACGGCAGGGCGAAATCGTCGCTCTGGTTGATGAAGCCTTCCGCGAGCGTGGAGATTTCTCCCCTGTGCAGAGAATCCAGCCGGGCTTCGAGATCCGGCTCGCCCCTTTTGTGCTTGCGGGCCCAGGGATGAATGACGATGCCGCCCCCCAGGGTGCGCCGCGCGGTCTCATCCCTGACGATAAAGCGGTCCCCGCGCAGCACGGCCACCGGCTCCCCGAGAGCGATCTGGCAGTAGGCGGATCCTTTGGGCTCGACCTTTTCTTTGGAGCCGAGCAGAATTAATTTGGCCAGGCGCTCGGCCGTGCCTGCGTGAATCCGGACTCGCTGGTGGTTTTTGATCCCTTTGCCTGCGGCAGGCCGCACCTCCAGGAAGGCGTCGAAGCGGTCCGAGACCATAGTGAGCTTTTCGTGGCAGATGACGTCCCCGCGCGTGATGGAGGCCTTATCGAGACCGCTCAGATTCAGAGCGATGCGCTGGCCCCAGCCGGCCGCCTCGACGGGTCGGTTGTGGACTTGGAGGCTGCGCACCCGGAACGTCTGCTCGCCCGGCAGACAACGGACATGGTCTCCGGTTCTCACCTCCCCGCTGAGCGCGGTTCCGGTGATGACGACTCCGTGGCCTTGAAGGACAAACGCGCGATCCACGGGAAGCCGGAAGTAGCCGCTGGGCTGCGGCTTGTTGCAGCTCTGGACCATCGTGGAGATCCGGGCCCGCAGCTCGGGCAGCCCCTGGCCGGTGACCGCGGAAAAGGCGATGATCGGGGCATCCTCCAGCGCCGTGCCTGCAGTCAGGATATTGATCTCCTCTTCGACCTCGCGAATTCTTGCGGGCGGGACCAGATCGGCCTTGGTGATGACGAAGATGGCGAGCTTTACCCCCAGCAGATGGACGATGTCGAGGTGCTCCTCGGTCTGCGGCATCACTCCGTCATCGGCCGCTACCGTGAAGAGGACCAGGTCGATGCCGTGAGCGCCGGCGAGCATGTTGCGAATGAAGCGCTCATGTCCCGGCACATCGACGATGCCCGCCTGGGTTCCGTCCGGAAGGTCGAAGTGGGCAAA
>JACPDC010000264.1 GCA_016184235.1 Deltaproteobacteria bacterium
GCCATCTTGTAGCCGAGCTGGGTCTCCACGCGCAGGCGCAGCGGCGCGCCGTGCTCCACCGGCAGCGGCCGGTCGTTCATCTCGTAGGCGAGGATGGTCTGGGGATGGCCGGCATCGCGCAGGTCGATGCTTTCGTAAAAGTGGTTCCCCTCGTTATCGCTGTCCATGCAGTAGAACACCGCGTATCGCGCCTTGGGATCGGGCTGGACCTGCTTCATGATCTCGCCCAGCACCACTCCCTTCCATTTGGCGATGGCGCTCCAGCCCTCGACGCAGTCGTGGCGCGTGATCTGGGTGCGCGCGGGCAGCGCCTTGATCTCTTCCAGCGAAAAGCTCTTGGGCTCTTTCACCAGCCCGGCCACCTCCAGCTTCCACAGAGACCAGCCGGTCATGGCGCTGATCGCGTATTCCATAGTGAAGGGAGGCGGATTGCCGTTCGGTTTGAAGTACCTGGAGATATCCGCTTCGCTGAACTCCTGGGCGAGCTTGCTCCTCGGCGTCACCAGCCGGAGCAGCCAAAGATTCGCCCCCTCGACGGATTCCAGGATGGAAAGGACTTTTTTGTTCTGGTGGAGCGAGTTAAACATGCTCTCGCAGCCTGACAGGACGAGCAGCCCGGTTGCTTGGAGCGCGCCAAGCACAATTTTCCGGCGCGACAGGAAAGAGCTATTTTTCTGCATAATCATGGGCCTCCTTGTTCGCGGGTGGCTCCGATTTCTCACTTGAGGAAGCAGTCGTTTCCGGGGTTCTCTCCCCCTCAACATACCAGCCGGTGACCATGGAGCGCATGTTGTTGATCACACCCGTAGTCATGACCATAACGACATGGCCGAAAGTAAAAAAGGCAAAGAGGAACGTTAAAAGGAAATGGACCGTCCGGGCGGACTGGCGGCCGCCGAACATGGCGGGAAGCCAGTTGAACGCGGCGTCGAGCTGCGGCGACATCGCGAATCCGGAGAGGAAGATCAGGGGCGTGAGAAAGAAGAACACTCCCGTATACGCCATCTTTTGCAGCGGGTTGTATTCACCTGCCTGGGGCGACTCGCGGCGCAGGCGGAGGTAGTAGAGCGCCATCGGGAGAAGCCTGGAGAAATCCCTGGGGGTGAAAAAAAACTTGCGCACGTGGCCCCTGGCGAGGTTGTAAAAGAAGTACAGCAGGCCGTTTAAGGCGAAGAGCCAGGCGAAGAAAAAGTGCCAGCGCCTTCCTCCCGCAAGCCAGAAGTATCCGGGAATGGTCGCCCAGCTCGGGAACGCCCGCGGGAACGGACCCATCTCGGTATTTTGTACGCCCAGAAAACCGGTGGTGTCGACGCGCCAATCCAAGAATTGAGTATAGCCGCGAATCTCGCCGTCTTCGTTGGCGGCGTAGATCGAGAAAAAGGCCTCCTCCGGCTCCGCCTTGCTGCCCCAGTGGAGATGGGGGTAGGCGTTGAAAATTTGCAGCCCGCTCATCAAAAGGATGAGAAGGGCCAGGGCATTGATCCAGTGGGTGAGGCGGGTGATGCGGTTGTGGCGATAGACCAAATTTGCCATGAGCCGCCTCGCGGGCTACGCGACACCCTTGCCTAACTCCGTGGTGCACGGGCACTGATCAGGGAAGCGTTCGCAAGCGATCTCCAACTCCTTTGTGGCTCTTGTCTCACCGCGCTCCTTTCTTACCTGTACTGTCATTTTTTGTGTGATCAGGAGCCAGGCGGTGACAGTCGCGAGGGTGACCCAGGCCATCCAAGTGGTATTGAGCGGCATGGGAAGCGCCCCATCCGGAGCCGCCTGCCTGAGCCAGACAAGGATCCCGAGCGCGCCGATCGCCTCGGCGGTTCTGGCCGCGATGCTGTCAACCGCTATCTTGACCGACGAGCGGTCGGTGGGGTCGACCGGGATAAAGGCCTGCTCCCAGATGGAGCGGTGCACTGAGGAGCGAAGCCCCCCTTCGGTGACTCTCAAGACAGAACGGCTCAGAGCCGTCGCGGCGGCGGTCACGAAGGTGGCGCCCCCGATGAGCGCAAAAGGCAGCACCATCAACCCGCCGCGCAATCCCACCTTGTCCTGGATTTTGGGCGTCGCGAAGAGCTGCAGCAGCAAGGAGCTGAAGTTCAGCAGAATGTAAAAGTTGGCGAAAAAGCTCGCGTTGCCCTTCGAGCCCATGTTGGCGCCGGCCGCCGCCGCGTAGAACTGGAAGTCAATAAACAGGCCGGCGAGCGCGCCCGTCATTGAGATAATCAAGAGCGTCAGCGAATAGCTATTGCTCAGCGGGGCGAGAAATCGGGCTTTCTTTGCTCTCTCGTCGGCGTTCTTCGGGACGATGTTGGTAGGAAACCGGCTGTGGATGTGCAGGACGAGGGCGACAACGCCGAGGGTGAAGAGCGCGCCCAAAAAAATCAACCATTTGGCATCGAGGTGGGGCGCCAGTCCCTTGGCAATCAAGCCGCCCACCATGCCGCCGGCCAGGGTGCCGGCGCCCATTTTACTGAAGGAGCGCGCCGCCTCGCTCCTTTCGGAGTTTTCGAAGATGTCCGACGCCAAGAGCCACATGCTCGCGAACAGCAGCCCGAAAATAGCCGGAATGAATATGAAGATGGCGAGGAGCAGCTTGCCATCCCCGGGCTCCAAAAACGGCGCCGCCGCAGCCATCACTGCCGCCGCGAGCAGCAGAATTCCCACGCGCGCGGGCCGGGCGCCCCAGACTTTCATTGTCTTGACGAAGATTACGGCGAGCGGCACCGAGGCCGCGGCGATATTGAGGTACACGAGCGGCAGCTGCAGCAGCCCTCCGCTGCCCTGAAAAAAGAGCGCGTCGCGGCCGGTCTTGGCGATGATGAATGCCGCTGTCAGCAGGCCGAGGCTCAGGGCCGGCAGCAGGGTCTGGAGATAATTGTTTCCCTCTCTTGTCATGGCCCGAACAGCTACCATAAAAAGTTTCGAGAGAACAGAGGCCTTTGGGTAGAGGGATGGCTCAATTATTTTTGCCCAGAGACCACGGATCCCTGATCAACGGTTTCACGGACATTTCCTTGGCGCTCCGGCTGAGTCTTACGCGCGGCGCGGCGTGCCATCTTGCAACCAGCCGGTAGGCGAGGAGAAGGGCCAGGGCAAAGCCGTAAATCAGCGGCCGCCTGATGTCAGCCTTTACCAACCACAGAAAATGGATCACGCCGCCTATGGCGATAGCGTAACTAAGCCGGTGTAGCTGCTGCCAGCGCCGGCCCAGACGGCGTATCATGCCGCTGGTCGAGGTAAGCGCCAGCGGAATAAGCAGCGCGAAGCTTAGGAATCCCACGGTGATGAAAGGGCGCTTCATGAC
>JACPDC010000265.1 GCA_016184235.1 Deltaproteobacteria bacterium
GAGTCGGGCCTGCTGAAATAACCGAAGAGCTCGGAGAAGTAGCTGTCGAATCCGGTGAACTCTCCGTACGGCTCGAAGATGCGCCGGACCAGATCTTTACACCATTGCCGCTCCAGGGTCTTGATCTCACCGGCTTCGGCCCCTGGAAAAGCGAGCGGGGGCGCGGCGGCAAAGCAGCTTCGGAACCGCTCACGGATCTCTTCGGGCGAGGCCTCCACGCCGTATTTTTTCGCCAGTCGGGCGTAGCTCTCACCGACCGGCTTTGTGGTCTTGATCAGCGTTCCCGCGGCGTCGAAAAAGACGGCTTTGAGCGACATAGCTTTCAGGCAACAGGCAATAGTCGTTGAACGGAGCGAGGCGGTTGAGCGGCTTGAACTCATTCGTTCAAAACGTTCAAATTGTTCAAATCGTTCAAGGGCCTCGTCCTCCTCCATTGAAACCGAGCTATCTTTCACTATAATAATTCATGATGAAAGGCAAAGACGTTCTCGTCATCGTCGACGTGCAGAACGATTTCTGTCCCGGCGGGGCGCTGGCGGTCTCGGAAGGGGATCTCGTGGTTCCCGTACTCAACCGCTATATCCGGAGATTCGCAGAGGCCCGGCTCCCGGTCGTTGTCACGCGCGACTGGCATCCCGAAAAGACGAGCCATTTCAACAGCTACGGCGGCGTCTGGCCTCCGCATTGCGTGCAGGGCACGAGAGGCGCGGAGTTTCACCCGGAGCTGGCGCTGCCTAAAGATGCCGTGATTGTCTCGAAGGGTATGGGTGTCGAGGAGGACAGCTACTCAGGATTTCAGGGGGTGGACCCCGGCGGGACGCCGCTGGCCGATCTGTTACGGCAGTGCGGCGGGCAGAGGCTGTTTGTGGGAGGATTGGCGACCGATTACTGCGTCAAACACACGGTTTTGGACGGGCTCAAAAAGGGATTCCAGGTGGTGTTGCTCGAGGATGCCATCCGGGGCGTGAATCTTAAGCCGGGAGATTCAGAACGGGCCGTCGAAGAGATGGTGCGCGCCGGGGCCGAGAGGAAGCGCCTCTAACTCTTCTCGTTTCCGTTCCAGATCAAGGTCCAGAAAGCGAAGGTCTCGAGCGCGAAGGGGCCGAAGCCGAAAAATCCCAGCACCGGCATCTCGAAAATATGGGGCATATCCGGGATGGGGATCGTGTAGATCCATTTCGTATAGGCCCAATAGTTCCAGAACTCCCAGAAAAAACCGCAGATGTAGCCGGCCAGGAGAAGCACCGCTGTTCGGCCGAGCTCTCCCTTTTGCCAGTCGCGAAGCAGGGACGGGCGCCCTGCCCAACCATTGATCGGGTCGAGGACAAAAAAGAGACCGAGCCAGATAGACCAGAAGAAGAGCTTGGGAAATATTAAGGGCAGCAGGGAAAGAGCGCTGCCTGCGATGAAAAAGCACAGGGCGACGTTGCGCCATCTCCCGGCGAACAGGGGTCGGGTCCGGAGGCCTTTTCTCGCCCGGGGCAGGAAGGCGAGCAGGTCTGTTGTCTCGTACAGCGCCGGGATGACCGTGGCGAAAGAGACTATTTTCGTGGGAATCTCGATCCATTTTTCCGGCGGGACATGGATGTAGACCCAGTTCTGAACGATCAGGTTGTACCACTCGAAGAGATACCAGTAGAGGGCCGAAATCGGCAGCATCAGGAGAAGCTCCCGGCGGCGGTGGAGGATCAGGGAGCGGCCCTGGAGGCGCAAGTTCAGCCGGTCGACGATCAAAATATAGCCGTACCAGAATAACGGGAAGACGTATTGGGACCACGGGAGGACGTGGACGAAAGCGAGCCCTTCTCCCAAAATGATCAACAAGACGCCGAGAGGTGCAAATAAACGCATGGAGGCCTGCGAGGCTCTTGTCTATTCTCCGACTTCTGTTATTTAATGTCTTGAAAAACTTTATCAGTTTGCCGCGCGAAATCGAAGAGGGAGCCATGGACGCTCAAGATCATTTTTCTGATGAACTCGAAACGGGACTGAAGGCCGCCAGGGAGGCGGGGGCGATCATTATGGCCCTTTTTGGGAAGGAGTACCGGGTAGAAGAGAAAGGGAAGGGCAATCCGGTCACCACGGCGGACCTCGAGGCCAATCGCCGGATCCAGGAGATTATTCGGCAACGCTATCCGAAGGATGGCTGGCTCTCCGAGGAGGACAAGGACGATACCAGCCGGCTGCAGGCCGCGCGCGTCTGGGTGATCGATCCCATAGACGGCACCAAGGAGTTTATCGAGGGCGTGCCTCAGTTCGCCGTTTCCATCGGCTTGGTACTGGAGGGGCGTCCGGTTCTGGGGATCGTTTACAACCCGGCCAAGGAAAAACTCTACCACGCCGTCAAAGGAGGCGGAGCACTTCTCAATGGCCGGCCGATTCATGTCTGTCAGCGCCAAGAGATGCAGGGCGCCTCTTTGCTGGTCAGCCGATCCGAGCCGCGGCGGAAGTTCCAGCCATTCGCTGATATGTGCCGGCTGGAGCCTGTAGGCAGTATCGCCTACCGGCTGGCGATGGTCGCCGGGGGCGAGGGCGACGGCACGCTTACCTTTCGCTCGCTGCGTGAATGGGACATCTGCGCCGGGGTGGCGATCGTGGAGGAGGCGGGCGGAGTCGTGGTTGACGGAGAGGGCCGAAGGCTCCTCTTTAATCGGGAAGATACCCGGCACCGGGCGATCGTGGCCTCCAACGGACTCCTGGTTCATAGCCTGCAGGGGACGCTGGCGAAGATTTTGTCCGAGAAAAGGTGAAACTTTCTTCCGGTTCAGCTATTGTGTGCGGATCGGTGAAGGAATGGCCCGCTGTATTTATTGCGGAGATCGGGTGGGGTTCTGGTCCAAGATGTGCATGGACTGCAAGAAACTCCTGGCCCGCGTCGGGGAAATGAGAGGGCGCGTGGGCTACGGAGAGTTTCTCGACGGCTTGGCAGGCACCGGGGTCCCCAAGGAAAAGATCGCGGTTTTTCTCCAGGCCGACCCGGACGGCAAGGGAAGCGTTCAGGATCAGGTGACCGCAGAAATGACGAGCGAGCTTATGAGAGTCATGGGGCTCAAGGGGAGCCAGAGTCCTGAAGGGGTAAAGCAGATTCGGAAAATACTCGATAAAGAATCGAAGTAGTCAAGTAACCAGCAACTAATAACCAGTATCCCGGCTGCCGTGACTTTAACCATCTACCTTTCCCTCCTGTTCTTATTCCTATACCTCGCGGGTTTGTCCCTCCGGCGATATTTCTTTCTCCGCGAGAAGGCCAGGATGGAGCGCGAGAGCAGGCGAGGCGGAAGGGTGATCGCCCGGGTC
>JACPDC010000266.1 GCA_016184235.1 Deltaproteobacteria bacterium
TCCGGGATGAAGTTGGTCTCCCAGATATGCTGCATCCCCTTTTCGTAGCGTTTGTTGCCGACGGCGAAGAAGCCCTGCTCCCCCTCGTAGCGGTCCGAAAACTTAAAGGGACAGTTGAACATGAACTCCTCGCTGTGGAACACGTCCATGACCATGGGCGCGTTGGTCGCCGCCAGGAATTTAATCGGCTCGCGCCCGCCGTTGACCAGCCGGTGCCAGGAGTTGAGCGGCGGGGCGAAAAGGCTGAAGGGCCCCCATTCAAAAATCTGCTTGCGGCCGCCCTCCTGCCAGACCTCGGTGGCGCCGTGGCCGGATAGGATGCAGACCACCTCTTCGTACATGTGGCGCTCGGCGTTTAAGGCGCCTCCCGGAGGGATTTCCGCGATGTACATGCCGGTCAATCCCTGCATGCCGTAGAGCTGGATGAAAGCCCCCTTCCCTGCCGTGCGCGGCCACGGGGCGAGCTTCAGCTCGCGCACATCCTCGATCCCATACCCCTCATGCACGGGGATTCCCTCCCGCCTGAGCCATTGCACGTAGGTGGTTTTCTCCAACGCCGCAAGCAAAGGATTGATACGCTCATTCGCCGGCATAACTGCTGCTTCCTCCCCCGGTCGGTTTTATTGACTTAGCTCGATAATCCCGTTATTAATGAGAAGTTTAATTCCTTCCGCGCGAGCCGTTAGCTCAGCTGGTAGAGCATCGCCCTTTTAAGGCGAGGGCCCTGGGTTCGAATCCCAGACGGCTCACATGGTCCCTGTCGTCTAGCCTGGCCCAGGACACCGGCCTTTCACGCCGGCAACACGGGTTCAAATCCCGTCGGGGACGCCACCTCCAGTCCACCTAAAGCAAACGCAATTAGTGCGTTTGCTTTGGAGCAATGGAGCATTGGAACAGTAGAGCAATGAATTCGGAGTCAAGGTGCTCCATTGCGGTCCAATGTTCTAATGCTCAATTGTCACAAAATTAAGTGCGTTTGTATTAGTCAGCCGGAACGACCGGGGTTGCCTTCGCGCAGGCGATGGTATTTCCCTTTGAAGAAGATCAAAGGCCGATCTCCGGAAGCGCTGCTGTGGGCGACCTCCCCCACGTAGATCGTGTGATCTCCGCCGTCGTAGCGGTTGACGATCCTGCACTCGATGTGACCTATCGCGCCGTCGAGCAGCGCGACTCCCTGCTTGCCCCTGCGCCACTGGATGCCGGAGAATTTCTCGATTCCCTTGGTGGCGAAGCGCCGGGAGAGCTCTTCCTGATTCTCGCTCAGCAGGTTGACGGCAAAGAGTCCCGATTCTTCGAAATAGGGATAGCACTGCACCCCTTTGTCGATGCAGACCAGCACCAGCGGCGGATCGAGGGAAAGGGAGGTAAAGGCGTTCGCTGTCAGCCCGAACGGGCTGCCGCTGCGGTCCATGGTTGTGATGACGGTCACGCCGGTGGCGAAGTGACCCATCACGCGACGTAGCTCCTGTGCATTCATGTGGTTCGAACTCGGTGCAGGGCCAAGAGCTATCAGAGCGGCTACAGCGCTGTCAATCTCGGGGCGAAAGTGGTAAAAGACTGGACCAGCGAAAGGAGGAGATGTCATGGCGGTGAGTCCATTGAGGCAAGGCGATTCCTTCGAGAAGTATATCGGCGAGATCCGCGCCGTCTGGGGCGACGGCAAGGACCCTAATCTCCCCTTCAAGGTCAAGGCGCTGATGGAGAAGATGCTCGCCTCGACCGGCCCTGACGAGCCCTGGATGGCCCGGCTCCTGAGCGAGGGCAAGCCGTCGAAGGAGCTTTATCGCGATCCCGAATTCGGCTTCATCCAAATGGGCCACGTGCACAAACAAGGGCACGCCAACCTGCCGCACGACCACGGGCCATGCTGGGTAGTTTACGGCGCCTACAGCGGAGTCACGGAGATCACCCTCTACCGGCGCACGGACGACGGCAAGGAGCCTGGGCGGGCGACCCTGGAAAAGGCGGATCTGCACCGGCTTTCCGCCGGCGTCGTCTATCCCTACCTGCCCGGCCAGATCCACTCCACGCATGCCGCCGAGGGGCCGGCCGTGGTCTTCCGCTTCTTGAGCTACGATCTCGAGAAGATAGAGCGCTACCGCTACAATCCGGAAAAAGGGACGGTCGGTCCAGCCTAGTCCACGCCGCAGGTATCCAGCGCCACCAGGGCGTACATTCTCGCGCAATCGACGAGATCGCCGATATCGACGAATTTCTCGGCCAGCCCCGGCTCCGACCTTCTCGGAAAGCCGAAGGTCGCCGAGGGAATCCCCACCTCGTTAAAGACATTGATATCGCGCCACATGCTGATCTCCGGGGTGGAGACCGGCGGGCATTCCGCGCCTCTGATTGCCCGGTGCGCCCGGCGGATCGACTCCACCAGAGGCTCCACGTTCTTGCCCTCGTAGCCCCGCCGCGCCATATACATCTCCACCTCCCCTCCGAATCCCTGAGCCAGGACCACCTCCTTCAGCTCCTTTTCCACGTCGTTAAAGCTGACGGGCGGCGGGATTCTCACGTCGACATAGATGCTGCAGCGGTCGATGCCCGTGCTCGGACTGAAAGGAATCCCCCCACGGATGGCGCCGATCGCCACCTTGGGGACCATGACTCCCACGGGGTACGTCGTCTGATATTTTTTCTCGTATTGCACCGCCCACTCTTCGATAGCCTGGATAACCGCGCTCATCTTGACGATGGGATTGGGGCTCTCTTTGAGAGTTCCTCGCGGCGGGAGGCGCGGCGTATAGTAGCCTGTGCCGCGCAGGGTGATTTTGAAGTAGGCGGCGCCGGCCTCGATCCAGGTCACGCCGAAGTCCGTGCTCTCGGCCACGAGCGCGAAGTCGCCGCTAATGCCGTGCGCCACCGCGTGCCGGCTCCCATATCCTTTGCCGATGTATCTGGGCCCCTGGAATTCATCGATCGGCCCCATGCCGATCTCGCCCACGACCATGGTCATGATGATGTCGCCGCGCACGGCCGCCCCGGAGTTTTTTATCGCCTTCGCCGCGATCATGAATGCCGCCATCGGGCCGCGGTCGTTCTGCACGGTCTTGCCGAAAATCCGCCTTCCCTCGACCCGGATCTTCGGGCCGGGCGGGATCGGCCCTCCGGGCAGCGGCGGCAGCCCCATGTCCGAATCCATGTGGCTGTTGAAGATGAGCGTCTTTCCCCCGCCCTTCCCGCGCAGGATGCCGATCACATTGGAGCGCCCCTCGCAGAGATTTTGCTGGTAGCAGTGAAAGCCCTGGGATTTGAGCCATTGCTCGACATAATCCGCCATCGGCTGCTC
>JACPDC010000182.1 GCA_016184235.1 Deltaproteobacteria bacterium
GAAGCTCTATCTCTCGGCCTATGCCCAGCGCCTCGGCGCCTCCGGCCTAACTTTTTTCGATGACGACGTGACGGAATTCTTTTCTCCGCATGCCAAAGGGAAGAGCGTCATGTTCCTCATCGCCCTCGGCAAATCCGCAAAGCGGAGCGAATAGGGGGTGAGCGGCCTCCGCCGTTCCGTTGAAGAACTAATAAACTGCTGGAGAAACTGCTGAGTTGTTGGAGAGTTGAATCTAATCCTGATCGTCCGCTCTCTTGGCGTGCACCGAAAATAACTCCCAACCCCTTTTCTTTCGGAAGAAATACAAGATCCAAGACCTGACCCCAAGACGCGCAAGACGCGATCACCAGCGCAAGAGTTTAAAAGGACAACTTTGACATCCCTGATCATTTCCCGTAAAAATGAGCGGAGAATGAAAAATGGCGCGGACGCTCTATGACGAGCTGGGCGGCGAGCCCAGGCTCAGAGAGATCATCGACACCTTCATCGATCGGGTCTTTGAAGATCGCATGATCGGTTTTTTCTTCCGCAACGCCGACAAAAAGCGGATCAAGGAGATGGAGTTCCAGCTCACCGCCCGTTTTTTCGGCGCGGATGTGGAGTATCAAGGACGGCCGCTGGAGGTAGCGCATGCGCGCCACCCGATCATGGGAGGGCAGTTCGCGCGCCGGCTGCAGATTCTCAAGGAGACCCTGGAGCGCTACGGCGTGCCGCCCCATATCCAGGAGGCCTGGATCGAGCACACGGAGCGGCTCCGTCCCCTGATTACCCGCGACGCGGGATCGGACTGCGACCCGACGACGGCGCGAGAGCGAGCGCAGGAAAATTCAAAAGGCTCCGGAGAAGGCTCGGAGGTCCGGGGCAAGCGTCATTGAGGCCCGGGTGGCGCTGTGCTATGAGGATGGGCCGAATCTGATGGGATCGAGCAAGGAATCGCTTCAGTGAGACTGCGCGAGCTTTATTCCCGGCCGGAGAAAACTTTTTCCGTCGAGTTCTTTCCGCCCAAGACCGACAAGGGCGAGGAGAGTCTCTTCGAAGAGATTGCAGTTCTCAAGCAGCTCAAGCCCTCGTTTTGCTCGGTCACCTACGGGGCCGGCGGCAGCACCCGGGGGAAGACGGTAGAGCTGGTCGAGCGCATCCACCGGGAATGCGGCTTGGAGGTGATGTGCCACCTGACCGTGGTGGGCCAGTCGAAGAACGAGGTCCGGGCCGTGCTCGCCGGGCTCAAAGAGAAGGGCATCGAGAACATCATCGCGCTCGGGGGCGACCCGCCGCAGGGAGTGGTCGATTGGGTGCCTCACCCCGACGGCTTCAGCCACTCGGTGGAGCTGGTGCGGGAGGCGGCATCGTATCGATGGTTTTCCATCGCCGTGGCGGGGTTTCCCGAAGTCCACCCGCGGGCGCTGAGCAGGGAGGCGGATCTGATATATTTGAAAGAAAAGGTGGACGCGGGGGCCGACGTGGTGATCACGCAGCTGTTCTTCGACAACGAGGATTTTTACCGCTACGTGGACGATCTAAAAAAAATCGGCGTCCGGGCGCCGATTGTCCCCGGTATCCTTCCCGTCCAATCGGCGCCGCAGGTGAGACGTTTTACCGCGATCTGCGGCGCCAGGATCCCGCCGCGCCTCGAGCGCCTGCTGGCGAAAGTAGAGGAAGACGACGAAGGGGCGGCGCGGCTCGGAATCGATTACGCCACGGAGCAGGGCGAAGGGCTGCTTTCCTTCGGCGTCCCGGGCATCCACTTCTACTCGCTGAACAAGTCCCGCTCTGTGAAAGCGATTTTTGAAAATCTGCGCCTGTAGGCCGCGCTTCACTGCGTATTTCGTTGAATTAAAGGTCCGGGGATAGTAAGGTAGCGGGAAAAACGCGGCCGAAGCGCCGTGGCAATAGGCTCGCTCGGGGGCTCACCTCGCGCGGCCAAAGCAATAGAGTTGTGGTTAATCCGAACCTCCACGACTGGTGCTTTGGCCTTGCTCAGCGAGCCCCCTCGCTTGATGAGGCGACCGAGGGGAGCGCGAGTGAGGCTGCGGACGTCCGACTCGAAAGCTTCGGCTTAAGCAGAGGTCTATCGGCCGCAGCCGAGAGCGCGTTCCCCGAGGGAGCTAAAGATTACGATGGACGATCTCACCGAGCAAATGGAGGTGCGCCGGCAAAAGCTCCTCAAATTGAGCGAGGCCGGCCATGCCCTCTATCCTAACGACTTCAGGCCGAGCCATGTGAGCTCTGAGATCGCCGGGGATTTCGGCCAGCTAACCGACGATCAGCTCGGCGCGCTGCAAACGAATTTCTCTCTGGCGGGCCGGATCATGGGGATCCGTTCCTTCGGTAAGGCATCCTTCTTTCACTTGCAGGATCGCAAGGGCCGGCTCCAGGTCTACGTGCGTCGCGACCGGCTCGGCGAGGAGGGATTCCGGCTCTTTCAGCTCATGGACGCGGGGGACATCGTGGGCGTGTCGGGAACTCTGTTCCGGACCAAGACGAAAGAGCTGACTATCGAGGCTCGGGAAATTCGCCTTCTCGCCAAGTGTCTCCGGCCGTTGCCCGAAAAGTGGCACGGGCTGGCCGATGTCGAGGCGCGCTACCGGCAGCGCTATGTGGACCTGATGGTCAATCGCGAGGTGCGGGAGGCGTTCGAAAGACGCTCGCGCATCGTCCGCCTGATCCGGCGCTTTTTCGAAGAGCGGGATTTCCTGGAGGTGGAGACCCCGATGATGCAGTCCATTGCCGGCGGGGCGGCGGCGCGGCCGTTCATCACGCATCACAACACGCTCGACATGGATCTTTACCTGAGGGTGGCCCCGGAGCTGTTTTTGAAGCGCCTGCTGGTCGGCGGCATCGACAGGGTGTTCGAGCTCAATCGCAACTTCCGCAACGAGGGGGTCTCGGTGCGCCACAATCCGGAATTCACCATGCTGGAATTTTACCAGGCGTACGCCACGTACGAAGATCTCATGGTCTTGACCGAGGAGCTGTTTACGGCCGTGGCCGGGGAGATTCTCGGGTCGCTCAAGATCTCATCGGGAGAGCGGATCATCGATCTCAAGCCGCCGTGGCGGCGGTTATCGCTCCTGGAGGCGATCGAGGAGCACGGGGGAGCGGAAAAAGGGCAGTTATCGACTCTCGATGGCTTGCACGCCTACGCTGAGGCCAAGGGACTCAAGCTCGACCCGGGCCAGCCTTACGGGAACCTGCTGGTAGAGGTGTTCGAGGAGGTCGCGGAGGCACGGCTGGTTCAACCCACCTTCATAACCGGCTATCCCCTGGAGGTCTCTCCGCTGGCG